>NZ_JBSFNS010000089.1:0-35125 GCF_053587275.1 Amycolatopsis sp. NPDC003676 | reverse complement strand
GCCCTTCACGGACCTCGGTATCGCGTCGAGGCCGGGGAAATCGCCATTTCCCCCGGACAGCCAGAAGGGCGCCGCCGGGATTCCCGGCGGCGCCCTCACCGCTGATCACACGCCGCGGCCCCCGCGGCACAGCTGCCGAAAAGAACGCTCAGGCGCTGGCCTTCTTGCGCGTCGCGCGCTTGCGAACCGGCTTGGCCGGAGCCACCGCGTCGCGCTCCTCGTAAGCCTTCACGATCTCCGCCGGGAGCCGGCCGCGGTCGGACACGGTGAAACCGTTGTTCTCGGCCCACTCGCGCATCGCCTTGTTGCGCTCGCGGTCCGCGGCGGTCGAAGCCGGCCGCGGGGCCTGCCCGGCGGCCATGCGGACCTTGCGCCCGCCGACCCGGCGCGAGGCGGCGACGTAACGGGCCAGCTCTTCCCGCAATGCGGCGGCGTTGTCTTCGGACAGATCGATCTCGTAGCTCACGCCGTCGAGACTGAACGGGACGGTCTGTTCGGCGATGCTGCCGTCGATGTCGTCAACCATCTCGACATGGACTTTTTGCGCCATGATTCGCGTTCCTTCACCTTCTACAGGATGTGCCTTCGATTACCCTATCGTGTCGAGTGACGGTCCGCGCAGCGCGACTCCATTCCGGTTCGGCGGCCGCTGCTTTCCCGGCCGGTTCCCGAACACCTTCAGTGCCCAATCCGCGACTGCGCGCACAGTTCCCGCGCACTGGAAAATTTCCAGCCTCGCGGTATTCGCACGCGGTTTCCCGCTGAGCGGACTGGAAGACCGGCCCCGGAAACGGCCGAAGGCCACCGGGTCGAAACCCGATGGCCTTCGGTGTTCTGCGCGAAACGCGAGCTAGTTCCGCCCGGTCGGCGCACCTGTCTTCGGGTCGAGCGGGAGCTTGCCCGCCTGCGGCCACCAGAAGTTGAACATGTTCCAGAGTCCGCCCGCCCGAGTGTCGAACGAGCTGTCGCCGACGCGGCCGGAGAACCAGTTGTCCTCGATGAACTTCAGCACCGAGGTCTGGTCGGTCCGGGTGTGGTCGACGTAGTTCGGCTTGCTGTAGGGCGAGATGACCAGCAGCGGCAGGCGAGGGCCGTAGCCGCAGCGGTCGGCGTACCCGCCGAGACCGGCCGGCTTGTCGGTGCAGACGGCCTGGTCCTGCGAGGCGTCCTGCGAACCGTTGACGATCTTCGAGTTCTCGTGGTCGTACCAGCCGTCCGAGTCGTCGTAGGCGAGCACGATCGCGGTCGAACGCCACTCTGGCGACTGCTGGATCTTGTTGATCTCGTCCACGACGAAATGCTGTTCGTCGAGCGGGTCGGAATAGCCCGCGTGCCCGTCCTGGTACTCCGGCGCCTTGAGGAAGCTCACCGCGGGCATCGAACCGGCCTTGAGCGAGGCGTCGAAGTCGCTCGTGTCGTACTGGTGGTTGGCCTGGTCGGTCTGCCCGATCGCCTGCGCCGAGGACGGCGGCAGGTGGTGCGGGTTCGAAGTGGACTTGTAGTACTGGAACGGCTGGTGGTGCGGGCTGTAGTCCACGGAGGACTGATTGCCGATGTTCGCGTGCTTCTGCCCGCAGACCGCGTAGCCGTTCTCGGTGCCGGTCGGCTTGAAGCCGCCTTGGAACCAGCCCCACGTGACGTGCCGGTCGTTCAGCAGGTCGCCGACGTTGCGGCCCTGCATCGCGCCGAGGTTGTCCTTGGCGGTGTGGTTCTTGTCCGAGCAGTCGTCCCACGCCGGGTCCGGGTCGTTGATCACGGTGCCGACGCCGTTCTCGTCCGGCGACGAGACGACGTACGGGTCGCTCTTCGGCTCGTGCGTGACCGGGTCGACCGCCTGGATCCCGTGCGTCTGCCCGGAGATCAGGTTGAGCGCGCCCGGGGTGGACGGGCCGAAGACGGTGTTGAACGAGTTGTCGCTCATCGAGTAGTGCTGCGCGTAGTTCCACATGCCGGTGACGGTGTTGCCGTCGTAGTAGTCCATGACCAGACCCGGCTCGCCGAACAGCACCGGCTGGCCCTTGCACTTGTCGGTCTCGGTCTTCTCGACGAACTTGTCCATCTTGCCGCCGTTGAACGCGGCCTGCTCGGCGCCGTAGCTGTGGTTCTGGTCGCAGGTGAGCGCCTGGTCCGGCCCGAGCCGCTTCGGGTTGTAAGCGTTCGGGTTGTGGGTGAGCAGCTTGTCGTCGAGGCCGTTGACCTTCGGCGTGTGCTTCGCGGCCTGGAACGGGGTGCCGTTCTCGTTGGTCGCGTTCGGGTAGGTGCCGAAGTAGTGGTCGAACGAGATGTTCTCGCCGAAGATCACCACGACGTGCTTGATCGGGGTGAGCGTGGGCAGCCACGACGCCGGCAACGGGTGCAGCGGCTGGGCCTGCGCGGACGATGCCGCGGAGCCGGTGACGATCGCGAGCACGGCCGCCGAGACGAGCGCGCCCGCACCGAGCAGGCGACGGCGCCGCCTGCCGAATGCTGTGTCCACTGAGGATTCCTCCTGGTTTCGCGGGGTGGGGATCGGGGCGCGCCTCAGGCGAGGAGCGCCCGGCCGAAGTGGTCGCTGGGACCGGTGACGCCAGGCAGCGCGAAGAAATATCCGCCGCCGAACGGGGAGATGTAGTCGACGAGCGGTTCGCCGATCAGTCGCTTCTGGACAGTCTCGAACTGGCGCTCGAGATCCTGCTGGTAGCAGGTGAAGACGAGGCCCATGTCGAGGTTGCCGTTGGCGTCCACGCCGCGGTCGTAGTTGACCGCGCGGCGCAGGATCCGCTGGTCGTCGGTTTGCGGGGTGCGCGGATTCGCCTTGCGGATATGACTGGTGAGCGGGATGACGGTGCCGATCGGATCGTCGGCGTAGCGCGGTTCGTCCTTTTCGGACGCCCCGTCCAGCGGAGCGCCGGTGTCGCGGCGGCGGCCGAACATGTTCTCCTGTTCGGCGATCGAGACCCGGTCCCAGAACTCGACCAGCATCCGGATCAGCCGGATCACCTGGTAGCTGCCGCCGGTCGTCCACGCGGGCTCGCCCGCTCCGGAAACCCACACCAGCCGGTCCATTTCGGACTCGCCCGGATTCGCGGTGCCGTCCTTGAACCCCATCAGATTGCGCGGAGTGCCGGACGGCCGCGAGGGCGAACTGAAGCCGTTGATCTTCCAGCGCAGTTGCATTCCGCCGCGGGTCGCGCGGGCGATGTCGCGCAGCGCGTGCAGCACGGTGTCGGTGTCCCCTGCGGACAGCGTGAGCGACAGGTCGCCGTGGCATTGCGGGGCGTCGAGCGCGTCGTTGGGGAACATGGTCATCGGCTTGAGCTTCTTGGGCTTGCGGTCGGCCAGCCCGTAGCGTCCGTCGAAAAGGGACGATCCGACGCCGACGATCACGCCGAGATCGCTGTGCGGCACCACCGGGCCGAGCACCCCGGAGTCAGCGGGCGGCGCGGTAATCCCGAGCGCGGCCGGAGCACCGCCGTTCGTGAGAAACCGCGCGCGGTCGGTGATTTCCTGGAACAGCTGGGTCAATTCCGCGCGGTTTTCGGCGACCACGTCGAAGGACGCGACGATGCTTTGCGCCGGAGGCTGGCGGAGAATCGCGGCCTGTTTGGGGCCGTGGAACGCAACCGTGGCAGGCGATTCTTCGCTCGCGCTGGCTGTCACTCCGATTCCGGCAGCCGCGGTGATCCCCGCGCCCACGACGGTGCGCCGCAGGAAGGACCGACGGGAGGATTCTGTCGTCACGAGGTCCTCCTCGGCTCCGCGATGGCGGCGATCGGAGCGAGCAGCTCGGTCAATTCGCTGACGTCAGCGTTGAGCTTCTGCCGGCGCGGCGCGGACAGCTGGTTCACCGGCGTCCACGAGTTGTCCGGCTTCTTGGCGCTGTCGAGGGTGCTTTCGGTGCGCTTCATCCAGCTGTCCACCTTGGACAGTGCCGGATAGCGCGGGGCGAGCACCGGACGCAGCACGTCGAGGACCGCTTGAGTCCCGTCGAGATTCGCCCGTGCGGTGGCGAGGTTGGTGCCGCTGCCGTAATCGGTGCGGGCGGTCAGTTCGAATTGCAGGGTGTTCTCCACGATCTCGTGCGCGCGCAGGCCGAGGTCGTTCGGGTCGACCTGACTGTCCGCAAAGGACTTCCGGAGCTTCTGCACGTCGCTGTCCAGCTGATCGGCCACCGGAGCGAGGGCGGCGAGATCTTCGTTGTGCCACAAGCCGGATTCGATCCGGTGGAATCCGGTGAAGTCCGGGCTCTTGACTCCGTCGGGCAGTCCGTCGGCGGTGCCGTTGATGGCTTTGTCCGAGTCGCCGAAGGCGTTGTAGGCCGCGCCGAGCCGTTCGTAGTCGAGATGCGCGACAAGCCAAGCACTCTGGCTCGCACCGCGATCGTTGCTCCGAATGGCGTCCTTCAGCTTGCCGACATCGGCGGCCAGTTGGCCGAGCCCTTGTGCCACATGGGCTTGATAGGACTTCAACGGCCCGAGCAGATCATTCTGCGTCACCGGCGCGACACCGGGACCGCGCTCGGCACCACCGCTCACCGTGACGGTCGGCCCCACGATCGCCGAGGAATCCTCAGGGAGACAACGGAATGCGTAGGTTCCGTTGCCAAGCGTGACCTGCATGGATCGAACAGTTCCGCTGCCGAGCCCTTCGACCTCGCCGTAAACCACACCGGTCGCCGGGTCGATCAAATCCACCTCGGCGGTCACGGTTCCCGTGTTGTGCAGGCGAAAGGTCTGCACCCCGGCTTGCGGATCCGCCCAGCCCTGCCCGCAGGCCGACCGGGAGATCTGGATCTCCGGATCCTGCGCCGAAGCCCCGTCCGGCCAGACCGCGAACGCGATCCCCGCCGCCACGACCGCAATCGCGACCCCACCGCCGATCCAGCGGGCGCGCACAGACCCCGGCACTTTTTCCTCCTGCCACACGTTCGGACTACCGGGACGGAATTATGCGTGCGGAAAGTGAAGAAACCCTGGTCGAGAACGTCGCCCACCCGGGAATTCACCAGGACTTCAACCAGGGAACGGAAGAAGCCGGACATAGCCGCCAAATAGTGTGGTAATGGGCTGCCCGATTCGCCGGGTATGACACTTTCGCTCACCACGCCCGCGCAAGGGAGGTCTCCCAGTGCCGGTATCGCCAGGGTCTCCCCGAAGTCCGGGAATCCCGCGAACCTGGGTCAGCACTTGCTTCCACGACAAAGGGAACCCATGACGACCACTCACGCAGGCCTGTTCGATCTGAGCGGGAAGTCCGCGCTTGTCACCGGCGGCACCAGGGGCATCGGAATGATGATCGCGCGCGGCCTTCTGCGGGCGGGTGCTCGCGTCATCGTCAGCTCGCGCAAGGCGGACGCGTGCGCGGAGGCACAGCGGCTGCTGTCCGAATTCGGCGACGTTCAAGCAATCCCCGCCGACCTGTCCCGCCGCGACGAGTGCCAGCGCCTCGCCGAACTGGTCACGGCCGATTCGGGACGGCTGGACGTCCTCGTCAACAACGCGGGAGCGATGTGGCGCGAGCCACTGGAGACATTCCCGGCCGAGGCCTGGGACGCGGTGCTCGACGTCAATCTCAAATCGCCGTTCTGGCTGGTACAGGCGCTGCTGCCCGCGCTGCGCAGGGCGGGCACCGCCGATGATCCCGCGCGGATCATCAACATCGGCAGCATCGCCGCGATCCACGTCGCGGCGGCGCCGAACTACTCGTACGCCAGCAGCAAAGCGGCGCTCCATCAACTCACCCGGGTGCTTGCCAGGGAACTGGGCCCCGAGCACGTCACGGTGAACGCGGTCGCCCCCGGAGTGTTCCCGTCGCAGATGATGGCGGCCACGATCGACGCCATCGGCGACACGATCGCGGCGAAGACCCCGCTGCGCCGCCTCGGCCGCGACGACGACATGGCAGGTGTCGCCGTCTTCCTCGCCAGCCGGGCCGGGTCTTACCTGACGGGTGCCGTCGTCCCGGTCGACGGTGGCACCGCCACGACCGCCTCGGGCACCTGAGTCTCCATGCGAGGGACTTAAGGCGGCGTTATGGGTGCGGGCCGGGCCGACGCGGGCGGCGGCGGGAGCGGGGTTCGTGAGGGGAACCCTGAAGGAATCAGAGTCCCTCAGGGTTCCCCTCACGGCCTTGCGGAGACGGCGGCCTTTGCTTCTTTGCGGATGGTCGGCGGGCTGAGACCGCCCGGCTGAAGTCTCGTGCGGGGTACCGGCAGGGCCTCCCTCCGCCTGCGGGCAGGGCTTACGGTGAAGGGGTGGCCACGATCGATCTGCGCACTGAGATCAAGGAGTTCCTGAGGTCGCGTCGCGCGCGGATCACGCCCGAGCAGGCCGGACTGCCTGCCTATGGCGGCAATCGCCGGGTCAAGGGCCTGCGTCGCGAAGAGGTCGCGCTACTGGCCGGAGTGTCGGTGGACTACTACGTGCGCATGGAGCGCGGCAGCCTCGCCGGCGCCTCCGACGGGGTGCTCGACGCGCTGGCCTCCGCCTTGCACCTTGACGAGGCCGAGCGCGACCACCTCTTCCACCTTGCCCGGCAGTCCAGCGGCGGTCCGCGCCGTCGGCGACCCGCCGCGACGGTGCGTCCGGCGCTGCAGCAGGTGCTCGCCGCCATCACAGACGCCCCGGCGTGGATCTGCAACGGCCGTTACGACGTGCTGGCCACGAATCGCCTTGCCCGCGCGCTGTATTCCCCGGTGCTGGCCGACCCGCGACGCCCGGCGAACACCGCGCGATTCGTGTACCTGGATCCCGACGCGGCACGAACGTTCTTCGTCGACTACGACCGGGTCGCCCGCGATGTGGCCGCGAAGCTCCGCATGGAAGCCGGGCGCAACCCGCACGACGAGGACCTGATCGCCCTGGTCGGCGAGCTGTCGACGCGCAGCGAACTGTTCCGGCAGCAGTGGGCGTCCCAGGACGTCCGGCTCCACCGGTCCGGACGCAAACGCCTGCACCATCCCGTCGTGGGCCAACTGGACCTGGACGTCGAGTCGATGGACCTGCCTTCCGAACCCGGGCTGATCCTGAACGTCTACACCGCCGCCACCGGCACACCGACCGCGGACGGCTTGGCCCTCCTGGCGTCGTGGGCGGCCAGCCAGGAGGAACTGACGACCGGCGGATAAACCGGCGCCCCTCAGCGCGGATTCCCGCTAGCGTGAAGCAGTTCGCACGAAGGGCGGGAAGCATGAACCACACCGAGCTAACCGAACGTTTCGCTACCCTGACCACCGCCCACCTGGCCGACGGCTGCCTGCGCGCCCGCCTGTCCGTCCGGTGCGCGCCAGCCGGAACCCGGGCAGTGATCCCAGGACTCAAGCTTGCCGGACGGGTGCTGCCCGCCCGCCACTCCGGCAGCGTGGACGTCTTCCTGGAAGCCCTCACTTCCGCACAACCCGGCGATGTCCTGGTAGTGGACAACCTAGGTCGCCTAGACGAGAGCTGCGTCGGCGACCTCATCACCGCCGAAGTCGCCACGGCTGGGCTAAGCGGGATTGTCATTTGGGGCCTGCACCGCGACACCGCCGAACTACGCGAAATCGGCCTCCCGGTCTACAGCCTTGGCTCCCTCTCCACCGGCCCGCTGCACCTCAACGACCGCGCCGCCAACGCCCTGGAATCCGCCACCGTCGGCAAATGGACGGTCACCAGCGACGACCTGGTCTTCGGCGACGACGACGGCGTTCTCTTCATCCCGGCCGCCCAGGCCGATGACGTGTTCCGGCTCGCTGAATCCATTCGCGACACCGAGCATCGCCAGGCAGCGAAGATCCGTGACGGGGTTACTCTGCGCGAACAGGTCCGGTTCAGCGAATTCCTGGCCCAGCGGGAAAGCGACCCTTCCTACACGTTCCGGCAGCATCTTCGTGCGAAAGACAGCGCTATTGAGGAATAGGAAAACCGCCTTGCCGCAGCCGGAGAACGCGGACACCTGAGCATTACCGCAATCGCAGTGAACCTAAGTCTCACCGGCACCGGCTGGGTGAACGGCCAAATCCTCATCGCCAACGGAGGCACAGCATGAACGACAAGCAGCTCGCCTACGTCCTGGTCCCCCGAGGCGAAACCATCCTCCTGATCCGCCGCGCCCCCGAGACTTTCCTAGGCGGGCATTGGGAATTCCCCGGCGGCACCGTCGAACCCGGCGAAGCCCCGGAGACCACCGCGGTGCGGGAGGTCGCCGAGGAAACCGGGTTGCGGGTACGGCTCGCCAGGGAACGGGCCCGCCAATCGTGGCCGGACCGCACCGGCAAACCGTTCACCGTGCACGCCTCCTACTACGACGCGCGTCCGGACTTCCTCGGCGACCTTCAGCTCAACCCGGCCGAACACGACGACCACCGCTGGCTGACCCCCGCGGACGCGGCCGGACTCCCCCTGTCCGACCACGTCAGGCAGGTACTGCTCGGCTGAAATCCCGAGCCAGCTGAGCGGCCCGGCGCCGCAGCAACGCACGCGCATCGGCCACGCACCGATACTCGTCCGGCTCGACATCGGTCAGCGCATACACCCCAGCGAAACCCGCCGCCTGCCATTCCGGTGCGGACAACAGGCATCGGCCAGCCAACGCGACCACCGGAGTACCGCCCGCCGCCCGAAGAACACCCACCGGCGCTTTTCCGTGCAGCGACTGCGTATCCAACGATCCCTCTCCGGTGATGACGAGCCGGGCGTCGCGGGCAGCGGCCGGGAAACCCAGCAGCTCCAACAGCAATTCGATACCTGGCCGAATACGGGCGCCGAGTCCGGTGAGGACACCGAACCCGACGCCGCCTGCCGCGCCTGCGCCCGGGGTGGTGGCGTGCGCGGAGCCCAACACTTCGGCCCACCGAGTCAGCCCGCGTTCCAGCGAAGCGATTTCGGCGGGCCCGGCACCCTTCTGCGGTCCGTACACCGCGGCAGCGCCATCCACACCCAGCAACGGGTTGTCCACATCGGACGCCAGGACAATGTCCACTTCGGGCAGTCCAGAAAGATCCACTGTGGACAACTCGGCCAACGCCGCACCGCCCGGCGGAAGCGGCGCACCGGAAGCGTCGAGCAATCGCGCACCCAACGCCGTCAGCAATCCGGCTCCGCCATCGGTACAAGCGCTGCCACCGACGCCGAGCACGATCTGCGTCGCACCGGCGGCAAGGGCGGCCGCGATCAGCTCGCCCGTGCCGTAACTCGACGCAGTAAGCGGTTCCAACCGGCCGCCGGGAAGCCGGTGCAGGCCGGACGCCTCCGCCAGCTCCACCACGGCGACCGTCTCGCGCAGGGCGTAGTACGCGGTGATCCGACGGCCGGTCGGGCCGGAAACCCGCACCGGCACCCGCTGGAACCCGGCGGCGACAGCGGCGGCGACGGTTCCGTCACCGCCGTCCGCCACTGGCAGCTGCCGCACCGGTTCACCGGGCGCGACCTCGGCGAACGCCGCGGCGACCACCTCCGCGACCTCCGCCGCGGTGAGCGAGCCCTTGAACTTGTCCGGAGCCACTAAAACCGTCACGCCGCGGCCTTGAACGCGCGCCAGTCCCCGATTTCCGTGATGTCCCGCAGCTGCACGTGCGAGGTCTGCGGCCGCCGCAGCAGCATCGCGAACGCCGAACTGCCGTCGGCCAGTTCGATCACGCCCAGCTCCAGCTCCGGCGGTTCGGACGGGAGCACGCGGTCGCGCAACTGGTCCAGCGTGAGGTCGTAGACCTCGCCGGAGATCGCCGCGCCGCCGTGCGCTACCGGGACCAGTGCCGGGCATTGCCCGCCTACCGAGTAGAACCGGTACTTCGCGGCGGTGGTCGTTTCGGCCACCAGTGGAGCGCCGTCGAGCAGGTGGTGCAGGGGTTCGCCGCGCATCGCGCCGCCGTTGAGGAACATCAGAGGCATTTGTCGGTCCCTTTCTCTTAGAGGATCGCCTTCACCACGTCGATTCCGAAATAGACGGTGAACACGAGCGCGAGCACAGTGAGGATCCACCCTGCTTCACGCCACTTCCCGCGGAAGGTCTTGATCAGCACGAACGCGATGAGGCCCGCGCCGACGCCGTTGGTGATGGAGTAGGTGAACGGAATGAGCGCGACCGTCAGGAACACCGGGATCGTGTAATCCGGGTCGTTCCACGGGATATTGCGGCACTGCGCCACCATCATCCCGCCGATCACCACGAGCGCGGGCGCGGCGGCCTGCGCCGGGACGATGCCCGCGATCGGCGTGAACAGCAGGGTCGCCCCGAACAACAGTCCGGTCACGACACTCGCCAGCCCGGTCCGCGCGCCCTCCCCGACGCCGGCCGCGGACTCCAGGAACACGGTGTTCGGCGACGAGCCGGACATCCCGCCCGCGATCGCGCCTGCCCCGTCCACGAACAGGATCCGGCCCATCCGCGGCACCCGGCCGTTCTTCGACAGCCCGGCTTCGGCGGACACGCTGGTGATGGTGCCCATCGCGTCGAAGAAGCCGGACAGCACCAGGGTGAACAGGAAGATCGTCGCGGTCAGCGCACCCGCTTTGGCAAATCCGCCGAACAGGTCGACGTGGCCGAGCAGCCCGAAATCGGGAGCCGCCACCACGGAATGCGGCAGCGTCGGCGTCGTCAACCCCCAGTCGCCGACGCCGAATCCGTCGTGCAGCACCACCGCGAGCACGGTGGCGGCGGCGATGCTGATCAGCACCGCGCCGGGCACCTTCCGCGACATCAGCACAGTCATCAGCAACAGGCCGAAGCAGAACACCGCGAGCGGCAGGCCGGACAGATGCCCGTCGGTCCCGAGCCGCACCGGGACGGTCGTGTGCGCGGAGTCCGGAATACGCGTCACGAATCCGGCGCTCACCAATCCGACAAGCGCGATGTAGAGGCCGATGCCGACGGTGATCGCGGTTTTCAGCGGTCCGGGAATCGCGTTCATGATGCGTTCCCGGACGCCGCTGACCGCCATCAGCACAATGCAGACGCCTTCCAAGACAACCAGTCCGAAGGCCTGCGCCCACGTCATCGACGGGGCCATCTGGAACGCGACGATGCCGTTGATGCCGAGACCGGCGGCGAGCGCGAGCGGTGCGTTGCCGACGAGTCCCATGAGGACAGTCATCACGGCGGCGGCGAGCGCGGTCGCCGTGGTCACTTGCGCGGCGCTGAGTTTCGCGCCGGTGATGTCGGCGGAAGCGCCGAGGATGAGCGGGTTGAGCAAAACGATGTAGGCCATCGCGACGAAGGTGGTGATGCCGCCGCGTACCTCTCGACCTACGCTGGTGTTGCGCGCGCGTATTTCGAACAGGCGCTCCACAATGGACTTGCGCTGCGGTCCGGGAGCCGAGGTCACCGCTTCGTCGAGGCGTACCTGGGTCATGCGTCCTCCCCTTGCCGGTGGGTGTGCCGCACCGCACCCCTGGCACACGCAAGGGGCGGGACGGCGGGACGTTTGCGTTTTTCTGGTGCTCCGGTCAGCACCGGGATGGTGGCCCGGTGGGGTGGGGCGGTGGACGCTGAAGCCGATTCTGACCGGCATTCAGCACTCGCCGAGGCTCAGTACTCGATCCGGTCGGATCGGCCGAGCCAGGCGGAAAACGGGGCGAAAGCGTCCGGTGTGGACACTCGCGAAACGGGGGTTTGCCACGTTTCGCGCGGGTGCTCGAACAGTTCGTAGAACGCCCGGTCGTCGAATCCGGCGCGGGCGGCGTCGTGCCGGTCGGCCGCGTACAGCACGCGGTCCACGCGCGCCCACAGCGACGACGCGAGGCACATCGGGCACGGCTCGCACGAGGAAACCAGCACGCAGCCGGCCAGGCTGAACGTGTCCAGCGCCTGGCAGGCCGCGCGGATCGCGACCACCTCGGCGTGCGCGGTCGGGTCGAGCGACGGGGTGACGCGGTTGACGCCGGTCGCGACGATCTCGCCGTCCTTCACCACCAGCGCGCCGAACGGGCCGCCGCCGTCGGCGACGTTCTTCTCGGCGATCCGCACGCATTCGGCGAGCCAGGCGCGTTCGACGTCGGCATCGATGGACACGGTCATAACGGTAGCGCTCCCAACAGTTCGGAGGTCGGATTGCTCAGGACCAGGCCGGGCCGGCCGGCGGGGCGTCGTCGCGCAGGACGGTGCCCTCGATCAGGCCGTAGGGCCGATCAGCGGCGTAGAACACCTCGCCGGGGTTGTCGAGGCCGAACGGCTCGAGGTCGACGAGGAAGTGGTGCTTGTTCGGCAGTGCGAAGCGGATCTCCGCGATCTCCGGGACGGCCTCCAGCACCGCCTGCCCCATCGCGTACAGCGTCTGCTGCAGGGACTGGCTGTGCGTGCCGCCGAACGCGTCGAGCAGCGTGGCGAGCGCGGTCTCGTGCGCCTTCGCCCAGTCGGCTTCCTCCACGGAGTACCGCCAGGTCGCGGACACCGCGGTGGCGAGGATCCGGTCCTTCACCTCGACGAGCGTCGTGTACTCGTCGCGCGGGAAGCCCCAGAATTCGGAGCCGGTGGAGTTGAGGACGGTCAGGTCTTCCACCCCGCCGAGCACCCAGGCCCGCTCGCCGTCGTAGGTGACGCGCGTGGTCCGCGTGCCCGCGCCGGAACGCGCGAACGAGTGGTGCGCCGGCCGTCCGCCGACCTGCAGCCGTTCCCACGGATGAGCCACGATCCCGACGCGCGCGGCGTGGATGCTCTCCTGCGTGGACACGAAGTGCCTGGCCAGCCGCAGTGCGAAGTCCTCGATCTCGCCGATGCCGTCGCGGGCGAAGGCGAAGACGGTGTTCTTCTGCGTGTCGGTGGCCAGCACCTTGTCGTTGGCCCCGGTCAGGTGGGTGTCGCTCATGTCGCCCGACAGCGACACGCTCACGGTGAGGTCGGTGATCCGGTGCTCGTCACCGTCCCGGTCGACGCGGACCAGCCGGTTTTCGGCCTTCCCGTAGCGGTTGTCGCCAAGAACGATCGCCATTGTCATCCCTTCCGTTTCGCTCGCCGAGTGAGTACACCCGCCGCGGCGTGGCACGGGCCACGGCAGATCCGCCGAAAGCGGCGAGCGCGAACGGCCGGTTTTTCGTAGTTTCCGCCAAACCCCTCTGGTGTGCGGTACTGATGGGCGGAAGGAGGCGCGCATGCGGCTGGGTGCACTGCTCGACACCCCGGAGCTGGGGTTGCGGCTGCTGGCGGGCGAGAAGGCGCGCGACCGCGAGTTCGGCCGCGTCTTCCAGGCGACCCTGCAGGATCCGACGCGGTACCTCGACGGCGGCGAGATCGTGCTGTGCGGAATGCGCTGGCTGCCGGGGCCTTCGGACGCGGACGCGTTCGTCGGCAAGCTCGCCGCCGCGGGCGTCACCGCGCTCGGAGCGGGCACCGCCGAGGTCGGCGGCCCGGTGCCGGACTACCTCGTCGCCGCCTGCGAGCGCGTCGGCCTGCCGTTGTTCGAGGTGCCGGTGTCGGTTTCGTTCGCGACCGTCGCCGAGCGGGTGATCCTGGGCCTGGCGGCGGAACGCTCAGCGCCCGCCCGCGATTCGCACCGGCGGCTGGTGGCCGCGGTGACCTCCGGCCGCGGGCTGTCCGCGCTGGTCGAAGCCGGTGCGGAGGAGCTGGAAACCGGCTGCGTCGTGCTGAGCGCGACCGGGCAGCAGCTGGCGGGCGGACCCGAACTGCCCACCGCGCGGCGCACCGCGCTGGCCCGCCGCTTCCTGCGCGCCGAACGGCTGCCGTGCCAGGACGGTCCGGTCACGCTGCTCGGCGCGGCCGGTCGCTCCGGGCACCGGATCGCGAGCTGGTTCCTGGTGGTGGACGGCGATCCGGCGCAGTGGCCGTCCGCGCGCCGCGAGCTGGCGCAGGAGCTCGCCGCGCTGGTCGGGCTCGAACGGTCCCGGGTGGACGAGGCCCGGCGGATCGAGAACCGGGCGGCCGAACCGCTGCTGCGGCTGGTGCTCTCCGACGACGCCGCACCGGGCGAGCTGACCTCCCGGCTGGCCGCCGCCGGATTCGCGCCGCAGGAACCGGTGGCGACGCTGTCCGCCGAGGTCCGCGGCGGCGGGCCGGGACTGGCGCAGGTGCTGGTGGAGGAACTGCTTTCGACCACCGGGCAGCCAGTGCTGGCGGCGACTGTCGACGGCGAGACGTTCGGCCTCTTCTCCTCGCGCGACACCGAGACGTTGCGGGAAGCGGTGCACACCATCGAACCCGCGCTCGGGTCCGCGCGGTTGACGCTCGGCCTCAGCCGCGCCGCGGACGCCGCCGGTCTGCGCGCCGGCGTGCAGGAAGCCCGGCACGCGCGCACACTGGCGGCGTTGACGCCGGGCCGCGCGACGGTGCTGTCCGGCGACGAAGTGGCGTCCCATTTGCTGCTGCTCGCCGCCGTTCCGGAAGACTTGCGCCGCACGTTCGGCGAAAAAGTACTGGGGCCGGTACTCGCGTACGACGCCGCACACGGTTCCGAATTGATAACGACACTCAAGGCGTTCCTGGAACATTCGGGATCTTGGACACAGACTTCGGCCACGCTCCACTTGCACGTGAACACCCTGCGATACCGGATCACCCGGATCGGGGAACTCACCGGACGCGATCCGAGCCGGTTCGCCGACCGCGTGGATCTTTATCTGGCCGGCTGCTTCACGCAGAACTGGGGGTGGTCTTGACCATCCGTCCGGAATGTCCTGCGGAAACGCCGCAGACCCTGATTTTCCGTACCCCGTAACGGAAATCCAAACAGTACGCTTATCCGTAAAGAATTATTGGGAATACTTGACCATTCGATGAAGCACGACGGCACTCGGGAGGAGGATGCACCATCCGACCGAGCGTCCTACCCTGAGGTCATGTACATCGCATTGCTGTCCTACACAGCACCTCGAAACGAAGTCGACTACGCACTGGCCGAACACGCGGACTGGCTGCGAAGCCACTTCGCGCACGGATTGTTCCTCGTTTCCGGAAAAGGAAACGAGGACGCGGACCAGGTCATCATCTCCCGCCCGTGCCTGCGCGGCAAGCTCGACGCCGTGCTCGCCACCGACCCGCTCGTACTGCAACGCCTCGCGCATTACCGCGTGATCGAATTCTCCGCCACCCGCACCGCTGATGAGTTCCTGACCGTCAACGAGGCGCTCGCCTCCTGATCGCACCGCTTCGCGCAGATCGACGAACGCCCGGACGCAGGTGGCCTCCGGACCGCTCCGCCCGCCACCTGCCGGACGTACTCCCGCCGCGAACTCGCCTATGATCACGCGAGATCTTTCGTTCCGGCCCGGGAGACCGCATGCATACGCCCGACCTCGTGTTCCGAGGCCGTCGCCTCACCAGTGACCGCGCCCTGGTGATGGCCATCATCAACCGCACTCCCGACTCGTTCTACGACAACGGTGCGACCTTCGAAGAAGCCCCCGCGCAAGCGGCCATCCGCCGCGCGCACGCCGAGGGCGCCGACCTGATCGACATCGGCGGCGTGCCTGCGGGCAAGGGTCCCGAGGTCACCGCGGCGGAGGAGATCCGCCGCGTCGTGCCGACAGTCGAATGGGCCCGCGAGCACTTCCCCGAGCTGGTCATCAGCGTGGACACTTACCGAGCCGAGGTCGCCGACGCCGTCTGCCGCGCGGGCGCGGACCTGGTCAACGACAACTGGGCCGCGATCGAGCCCGAGATCCTCGACGTCGCCGCCGAACACGGCGCGGGCTACATCTGCTCGCACACCAACGGTCTCGTGCCGCGCACCGAAGCCGTCCGGCCGGTGTACGACGACGTGGTGGCCGCCGTGGTCGAAGGCACGACCGCGCTGGCCGAGCGCGCGCTCGCCGCGGGCGTGCCGCGCGAGGGCATCATGATCGACCCCTGCATCGATTTCGGGAAGAACTCCTACCAGTCGCTCGAGCTGTTGCGGCACGTCGACGCGCTGGTCGCGACCGGCTGGCCGGTGCTGATGGCGCTGTCGAACAAGGACGTGATCGGCGAAACGCTGGACCTCCCGGTCGGCGAAAGAGTCATCGGCACGCTCGCCGCCACCGCGGTGTCCGCGCTGCACGGCGCGGCGATGTTCCGCGCGCACCAGGTCCGCGAGACGCGGCAGGTCGCGGAGATGGTGGCCAGCATCATCGGCACCCGGCCGCCGGCGAACGTTGTACGGTCGGTCTGATGCGCGAAGTCTTTCCCGGAAACTCAGACCGCACCGAGGCCGACGTCGAGCAGCTCTACGTCTATCCGGACGTGCCGAAGTGGCTCGCGGTGAACTTCGTGTCGAGCGCCGACGGCGGGATCACCATCGAAGGCCGCTCGGGCGGGCTGTCGACGCCCGCGGACCGCATCGTCTACCGGCTGGGCAACGACCTCGCCGACGTCGTGCTGGTCGGCGCGGGCACCGCGCAGGCCGAGGGCTTTGAGGGCCTGCGGCCGGACGAGAAGACCGCGGAGCGGCGGCGCAGGCACGGGCTGGCCCCGATCGCGCCGATCGCCGTGGTCAGCACCGGTCGTTCGCTGCCGCCGGACGCGCCGGTGATCACCAAGGCCCTGGTGCCGACGATCGTCATCACGAGCGCGGCGACCGACCCGGAACTGCGCGCGGCGTGGGCGTCCGCTGGGGCGGATGTCCTGGTCGCTGGGACAGGCGACCCGACGCTGCACGAGGCCACCGGCGACCCGGCCCTGCACGCCGACCCGGACGACCAGCGCCCGCGCCCCCGCCACGGCGACGTAGACCTGCGCGCGGCCGTGGACGAACTGGCCCGGCGAGGCCTCCGCCGCATCGACTGTGAGGGCGGCCCGCACCTGTTCGCCTCGCTGCTCGCTGCGGGCGTGGTCGACGAACTGCGCCTGACCGTCGCGCCGATTCTCATCGCCGGAGACGCACCGCGCGTCGCGATGGGTGCCGCCATCGACCCCCAGCAACTCGAATTAATGTCCGCGCTCGTAGACGACAACTCAGTACTCTTGCGGTATCGCGTCCACTGACCCGGGGAGGGATCGTGGCCAAAACCGCTCTGCGCAACGCACGCGTCTTCGACGGACAAGGGCTGACCGAACCGCGCACCGTCGTGATCGACGGGCCGGTGTTCGGCACAGATCCTGCCGGGGCACGGGAAATCGATGCCGCCGGGGCGACCCTGCTGCCCGGGTTCATCGACGCGCACCTCCATCTGGAACGGCCGGAGCAGCTGGCCGACCTCGCTGAATGGGGCATCACGACCGGGCTAGACATGGCGTGCTGGCCAGCCTCCCGGGTAACCGAACTGCGCACCGCGGGCCCGGCGGATTTCCGCAGTGCCGGGCTTCCCGCGATCGGCCCGCACGGCCTCCACTCCACGATCCCGGAGATGCCCGCTTCCGCGATCGTGACGACCGCGGAAGCCGCCGTCCGGTTCGTCGAAGAGCGGGCCGCGGAGGGCGTCGACTACGTCAAAGGCGTCGCGGAGGCTCCCGGTGACGGCGGTCCGCCCGCGGAAGCGTTGCAGGCGTTGGTCGACACGGCGCGGGAGCGAGGCCTGGACACCGTCCTGCACGCGGCGACCTCGGGCGCGTACCACCTGGCGGTGGCGACCGGAGCGCGATTCGTGACGCATGTGCCGGTGGTCGGCCGGATCGCCGACGAGGATGTCGCCGCGATGAAAGCCGCTGGGCAGACGGCGATCCCGACGCTCACCATGATGGAAGGGGCGCTCGCCTTCTTCGCCGGTGCCACTGGCGATTTCCTGGCCAACGTGGCTGCTTTGCACGACGCCGGGGTCGAAATCCTCGCCGGGACCGACGCCAACGGAGGTTCCGGAGCTCCGCTCGCGGTCGCGCACGGGTCGAGCCTGCACCACGAGTTCGAACTGCTGGCCGAGGCGGGGTTGAGCCCGGTGGAGATCCTGCGCGCCGCGACCATCGGCCCGGCGCGGGCGTTCGGGCTGACTGACCGAGGCGAGATCCGGCCCGGGCTGCGGGCAGATCTGGTCTTGGTCGACGGCGATCCGGTGGCTGATCTGTCGGCGACGCGGGCGATTCGCACTGTTTGGTGCGCGGGAAGGGAAATCGACCGCTGACGACAGCGCTGGCGGGCTTTGTCGTACGTGAGGGGAACCCTGAGGGAATCAGATTCCCTCAGGGTTCCCCTCACGTACCTGCGTCCTCAGGACCGCTGAACCGCATCGTCGGCTTCCTCGAAAGTCTTCTGCGCCTTGGTCAACTCGTCGGCCGCCCGCGCGGCGCGTTGCTCCGCCTCGGCGAGCCGTTCCCGCAATTCGGTCACCCGTTCGTCGGCTTGCTCGGCCGTCCGCTCCGCGCGCTGCAGATTCCGTTCGGCTTCCGCCCGCGCCCGTACCGCCTGGCGCCGTTCCAGTGCGCGGACCCGGGCCTCTTCCTCGGCTCGACGGTCCTTTTCGGACTGCCGGGTCTTCTTGGCGGGCGCGGGATTCGTCGGCAGCGACAGCCAGCGGTCGGCGTCCTGGCGGGCCTTCGACGTCAGCCGTCCGGCCAGCGCCAGGCGGGCGACGTCGGCGTCCGCGACGATCGCCTCCAGCGTTTCCTCCACCTCGCGCTCGACGGAATCGCTCAAGCCGGACGCGTCCCGCACGATCCGCTGCACCAGCTCTGCCCGCTGATGCGCCAGTTCGCGGAGCCGGGAGCCGTCGAGCTGCTCGTGCGCGTCGCGCAGCTTCTCGCCGATCGAGGCCAGCTCGGACAGCGGGGCGGAACCGTCGCGCGCCAGGCGGTTGACGTACGCCGCGGCCGCGGTCGGCTTGCGCAGCGCGCGGATCCGGCGCGCCAGCTCGACGTCGCCCGCTTCCTTCGCCGCGCGGGCGGCCGCGGTGCGCTCCGCGACGAAGTCGGCCGGCTCACCTGCGTAGAGCCGGTCGGCGACGGTATCGAAATCCGTGGTTGCCACGTGTGCCACCGAACCACACGAGTAGTCCGAACGCGACGCAACGCGTAACGTGGACGTCCACCCATCAAGGTCGAGTGAAGCGGGACGGTGCCCATGACGCCTCCGGGCCGGCTCGCGCTGACGGCCAGCCCCCTGGTCGCCGGCGCGCTCAAAGCACTGCAAATCGCCACCGAGCTGCCGGTCGCGATGGGCGGACCGGTGTCGGCGGCTTCCCGCTCGCACGTCATCGACCAGCTCCGCGGCACCGCCACCCGGTCGATGCAGCACATCCAGGTCGACACCGGGGCCGGGCTCGGCGGCAAAGCGGTGGCGCTGGCGCGGCCGTCAACGGTCGTCGACTATCTCAACGCACAGGGCATCACGCACAAATACGACCACGCGGTCGCACCTGAACGGCTGCGCGCGATGGTGGCGCTGCCGGTGCGCGTCGGCGAGACCACGCGCGCGGTGTTGTATGCGGCGTCGCGGGATTCGATCACGTTCGGCGACCGGCTGTTGCACGCGGCGACCGCGGTGGCGACTCGGTTGGGACGTGACATCGAGGTCGAAGAGGAAGTACAGCGACGGCTGGCCGCACCGACCGTCGTCCCGGCGGCCGAACGCGGTGACCTGCACGCCGAGCTGACCGCCATCGCCGGTTCGATCCAGGACGAAAGCGCCCGGCAGCGGCTGCTCGCGGTGTGCGAACGGCTGCGCCCGGAGCTCGACCTGCCCGGCGTCGCGCTGACCCCGCGCGAGGTCGACGTGCTGCGACTGGTCAGCGAGGGCTGCACGAACGACGAGATCTCAGACCGGCTCGGCCTGCTGCCCAATACGGTCAAGTCGTATCTCAAGCACGCGATGCGGAAGCTGGCGGTGTCGAACCGGGTGCAGGCGGTGAACCGGGCTCGCGCCGCCGGGCTCCTGCGCTAGGACGCGGCGATGTCCGATCCCGAAGTACCCGCAGTTCTGCCGAGGTTATGCAGTACTTCTGAACGCACGCTGCCGAGGCGAGTCAGCGCAGCGCCGGGGACTTTCTCCGTTCGACCCCGTGCGTCCTGCTCGAGAGCCGTCCAGTTTCCCTGGGCGTCGGACCTTCGGGCGGCCACCGCACGTGGGCGGGCACCGATGACCAAGGCACCCGCTGGCTCGTTCCAGTCCACATCGGACGCACCCTCCATGTGGGGTGGCCAGACCCGGTCCGGCGAGCGAAAATCACCCGCGCGGGCAGTGCGGCCCGCTGACGCGAAGGGATCGCCACGTGTTCTATGACCTGAGTGTCCGCGACTTCCTCGACCGCGCCGAAACGGTGTACCCGGACCGGATCGCGGTGGTGGACGAACCAGCCCAGCCCGCGGAGTCCTGGGGCTCGGTGCCCTACCGCGAACTCGCCCGCCGCGCCCGCGCGCAGGCGGCGAACCTCGACGCGCTCGGCGTTCCCGCCGGCGGCCGGGTCGCCATCGTCTCGCACAACTCCGCGCGGCTGCTGACGTCGTTCTTCGGCGTCTCCGGCTGGGGCCGCGTCCTGGTGCCGGTGAATTTCCGCCTCGCCGCCGCCGAGGTCCGGTACATCGTCGAGCATTCCGGCGCCGAGGTCCTGATGATCGACCCCGAGCTGAAACCGTTGCTGGACAGCGTAACCGCGAAGCACGTGTTCGTCCTCGGCGAGGACGACGACAAAATCTGGGGCGGCGACGGCGACCCGCGGCCGTGGGACGCCGACGAATCCGCGACCGCCACGATCAACTACACCTCCGGCACCACCGCGCGGCCGAAGGGCGTCCAGCTCACGCACCGCAATTTGTGGCTCAACGCAACGACTTTCGGCCTGCACACCACGCTCAGCGACAACGACGTCCTGCTGCACACCCTGCCGATGTTCCACGCGAACGGCTGGGGAATGCCGTACGCGGTCACCGGCCTCGGCGGACGGCACATCGTGCTGCGCAAGGTGGACGGCACCGAAATCCTGCGCCGCGTGCAGGAACACGGCGTGACGATCATGTGCGCCGCTCCCGCCGTCGTCACCGCGGCCCTGGACGGTGCCGCTTCCTGGGAAGGCGAAATCCCCGGCCGCGACCGAGTCCGGATCGTGGTGGCCGGCGCGCCGCCGCCGACCCGGACCATCGAACGCGTGCGCGCGGAACTCGGCTGGGAATTCATCCAGATCTACGGCCTGACCGAGACGTCGCCGCTGGTCACGGTCAACCGCTTCCGCAGCGAATGGGCCGACCTGGACCCGCACGAGCAGGCGAAGCTCCTCGGCCGCGCCGGCGCCCCGGCCCTCGGCGTCCGCGTCACGATCGACACCGACGGCGAAGTCCTCACCCAAAGCAACCACAACCTCGACGGCTACTGGGAAAACCCGGACGAGACCGCCCGGGTCCAGGAAGGCAACTGGTTCCACACCGGCGACGGCGGCACCTTCGCCGACGGCTACCTGACCATCGCCGACCGCAAGAAGGACGTCATCATCACCGGCGGCGAGAACGTGTCGTCGATCGAGGTGGAAGACGCGCTGAGCTCGCACCCGGCCGTCCGGGAAGCCGCGGTGATCGGCATCCCGGACGAGAAATGGGGCGAGCTGGTCACCGCCCTCGTGGTGACCGACGGCAGCGAGGTGACGGCGGACGAGCTGATCACGCACTGCCGCCAGCACCTGGCCGGGTACAAATGCCCGAAGCGGGTGGAATTCCTCGAAGAACTGCCGCGGACGGCGACGGGGAAGATCCAGAAGTTCAAGCTGCGGCAGCCGTTTTGGGAGGGGCAGGACCGGCAGGTGAACTGAGCTTGTGCAGTGCTCCTTCGTACCGCGCCCGAAGGAGCACTGCGCCGCCTCGACGGACGGCCCCGTCAGCCCCCGCTCGCCGCCTGTTTCCTCGACCACTCCGCAGCATCAGCGCCATACCGGGTCAACAGTCGCGCGAATTGAGCACGCTCCTCCGCCGACCAAGCAGCCGTGATCTCCTCGAACGCTTTTCGCTGCTCGACGGCGAAACGCTTCCGCTCAGCCTCGCCATGCTCGGTGAGTTCGAGCACCGTACGACGTCCATCGGCCTGCGACGCCGCCCGCCGCAGCAAGCCGTCGGCGATGCACGCGGCGACAGTCCGGCTGGCCACCGGCTGCGCGACACCCATCTCGACGGCGAGCCCGCCGACCGTCGTCTCGCCAGGCGCGTCGGCGATCACGTTGAGCACGAGATTGCGCGACAAATCCTTGTTCGACGCCGGAGTGCGCCGCCGCAGCCGGGACAGCGCTGGGCCGATCTGGTCCAGTACGGGGTCGGGAGAGCCGCTCATGCGCTTGATCCTAGGCCGCACCTGCCCATTTGCATACCTCAGGGCAAGTACATAGCATTAGGTATGCAAATACCCGATGCAAGGAATCGAGACGAACCACCATGACGCTCACCGCCATCGCCAACGCCCGGGTCTTCGACGGGGAGAAGTCCCTCGGGGTGCGGACCGTGGTCCTCGACGGCACGCGGATCGCCCAGGTCGGCGGCGAGATCCCCCAGGTCAGCGAAACCGTCGACGGCACCGGCGCGACCCTGCTCCCGGGGCTCATCGACGCCCACGTGCACTCCGCCCCGGGCTCGCTGGCGCTGGCCCTGCGGTTCGGGGTGACCACCGAACTGGAGATGCAGGGCATGAACACCCGGGAGAACCGGGGCCACCTCACCGACGACGACACCGTCGCCGACGTGCGGTCCGCCGGTTTCGGCATCACCCCGCCCGGCGGTCATCCCAGCGAGCTGATGCCCGAAGGATTCCGGCCGAAGTGGGACCTCCCGCCGGTGATGCCGGTGATGCCGTTCTCCACCACGCCCGAGGAAGCGGCCGCGTTCGTCCCCCAACTCCTGGCCAGAGGCTCAGACTTCATCAAATTCATGATCGACGACGGCAGCGTGGAAGGGCACCCCGGTCTGCCGTGTCTCGACCAGGCCACGGTGAACGCCGGGGTCGCGGAAGCCAAGAAGTACGGCGCGCTCACCGTGGCTCACGCGCTCACCGTGGAAGCGACCAAGATGGCCGTCGAGGCGGGCATCGACGGTCTCGCCCACGTCTTCATGGACCAGCCGCACACCGCCGAGATCATCAGCCTCGTCAAGGACGCGGGCATGTTCGTCGTTCCCTGCATCAGCCTCAACGCCTCGCTGATGGGCATCACCGGCAGCGCGCTCGCCGACGACCCCCGAGTCGCCGCCCGCCTCGACGACAAGTGGGAAGAAACCCTGCGCTCCAGCTACAACCGCTACCCGCAGGGCAAGCTCGAAGACGTGTACGACACCGTGCGCGCGCTCGACGCCGCCGGTGTCGACGTGCTGGCGGGCACCGATGTCTCCATGCCCGAGACGTTCTTCGGAGGCCTCGCGCACGGAGCGAGCCTGCACCACGAACTGCAGTACCTCGTCGAAGCCGGTCTCACGCCCGAGCGCGCCTTGCGGGCAGCCACCGCGACCACCGCCCGCCGCTTCCGGCTCAGCGACCGAGGCCGCGTCGCCGAGGGACTCCGCGCCGACCTTCTGCTGGTCGACGGCGACCCGACCCGCGACATCAGCGACACGCTCAACACCCGCGCCATCTGGCGTCGCGGCGCCCGCCTGGCGGATTGACCGCAGGTGCCCCGAATCCTGTTCAGCGAGCCGGGATTCGGGGCCACTGACCGTCCTCTTTGGATAGTCAGTCGTCGGCAGGCTGGTAAACCAACCGCAGCACCCCGTTGCGGAACGCGGTCGTGTCCGCCAGCCGGAAGTCCAGCTGCGGCCCCTCCGCCGGGAACAGCCGCCGTCCCTTGCCGACCACCACCGGGTACTGCAGCAGGGTCAGCTCGTCCACCAGCCCGTGCGACAGGAGCCACCGCACCAGCGTCGTGCTCCCGCTGGTCATGATGTCGCCGCCCGCGCTGGACTTCAGTTCCGCGATCGCCTCGCCGAGGTCGCCGCGCAGCAGCGTCGTGTTGTGCCAGTCCGCCGCGGTCAGGGTGGTGGACGCGACGTACTTCGGCACGCTGTTCATGAACTCCGCGCCCGGGTCGTCGGTGCGGCCTGGCCACGCCTCGGCGAAGCCCTCGTAGGTCACGCGGCCCAGCAACATCGCGTCGGCGTCCGCCATGCCGTCGCCCACCGCGTGTTCGAGCTCGTCGTTCCAGTACGAGAGCGACCACTGGTCCGGCGCCTCGACAACGCCGTCGAGCGAGACGAACAAGGTGGACACGATCTTGCGCATCGAGCGACTCCTTGGTGTTCGGGATCGCCGACACTATGGCGCAACCGGACCCGCCGACGCAGCCGGTTGGCCCAATGCTTGGTCTGTCAGGGCACTTCCGTTACCAACTCGAGTGCCCGGCCGAGCGTCGCCAGGCGGTTTTCCAGCGTTTCGCCCGCCGGATAGAGCCGGACCGTGTCGACTCCGGCGGCTCGCCACACCTTCAGCCGGGCACGGACCATGTCCTCGGTGCCGATCAGCGTCGTCGCGAGGACCATCTCATCGGTCACCAGCCCGGCCGCGCCGTCGCGATCGCCGGACTGCCAGCGTTCCCGCACTTCAGCGGCGACCTCCGCCCAGCCCTGCCTGCTGTAGGCGTCGTGGTAGAAGTTCGTGCTCGCCGAACCCATGCCGCCCAACGAAAAGGCCAGCTCCTTCTTCCGCCCGGCGACCATGGGGCGCAGTTCGTCCTCATCGGACGCGAACGCGACCTCCGCGCCTTGGCACACCACGAGATCGCCGCGGCTCCGCCCCGCTTTCGCGAGCCCGGCGTCGAGGTGGCGGAAGTAGGCCTCGGCACCCTCGGGGACGAAGCTCGTGCCGAGCCAGCCGTCAGCGAGTTCGCCGGTCAGCTCCAGCATTCGCGGCGACAGCGTGGCCAGGTAGATCGGGATGTCCTCGTTCGGCTTGGTCGACAACCGCATCGGGCGGGATTCGCCAGGCAACGGGATCTGGAAAGCCATGCCAGCGAAGGAGATCTTCTCCCCGGCGAACGCGCTCCGGATGATCTGCACCGTCTCGCGCATCCGGGTCAACGGCCGCGCGAACGGCACCCCGTGCAGCCCCTCGATCACCTGCGGACCCGACGGACCGAGGCCCAGCGCGAACCGTCCATCGGACATCTCGGCAAGCGTGAGCGCGGCCTGCGCGAGCGCGACCGGCGTGCGCACGCCGAGCTGCATGATGCCGGAGCCGAGCCGGATCTTGTCCGTGCGCGCGGCGAGGTAGCCGAGCACCGACGGCGCGTCCGAGCCCCACGCCTCGGCCACCCAGCATTCGTCGAGACCCAGTTTTTCCGCCTCCAGCACGAAATCCCGGGTGCCGGGCCAGCCGGACGACGCCTCGACGGTGGTGGCCGCGCGCATCATCCGGCGGCCTCCACGCGGTCCTTGATCGCGCCGAGCGTGGCGGTCATCGAGGCCTCGAACTCGCTCAGCCGGACGTGCACGATCTTCTGTTCCTTCTCCGGCATCCGCGCGATCACCTCGGTCACCCCGGACGGCCCCGGTCCCATCTGCGCCCACTGCGTGAGCCGCGTGCCGCCGTTCTCCGGGGCGAGGGTGAACCGCCAGACCGCGGTCGGATTGGCCGGATCGCTGACCGCCCAGGCGAAAACGCGCGGCTCCTCGCATTCGACGATGTAGGACGTGGTTTCCCAGTCGCCGCGCATCTTGTGGTGGTTGCGCCCGACGAAGGACCGGCCGAGCGCCGGTTCCGAGCCCTCGTCGCACCACTGGACCGCCTGCAGTTCGCCGCTCAGCTCCGGCATGAGCACGACGTCCGAGGCGAACCGCCAGACCTGCTCGGGCGAGCCGTCGATCCACGCGTCCACCTGCACGGTCGGGGTGTCCGCGTACCGCGCGCCGGTCCACTCCATGGCGAGTCCTCCTCCGTTGGCGTCTCGACCAGCATAGTTGCGTAACAAGACTGACCCTGTCAATCACCGCGGAGGCCGAAGGGCCGTGAGGGGAACCCTGAGGGAATCTGATTCCCTCAGGGTTCCCCTCACGTACCGCTATTCCTGGGGCGCGAACCTCGCCTGGACGTCGGGGCGTTGCGCCAGGCGTTCGGGGAAGCCCGGTCCGCGCCGCATCCGGGTGTCGTCCGCGGACAGCGGCTCGCCGCAGTCCGCACACACGACTCTCGCGGTCGTGTCGTGCCCGCAGGCGTCGTGGTGCAGCACGATCGGCGGGCCCGCTTCAGTGGCCAGCCACCGGTCGCCCCAGGCCGTCATCGCGGCCAAGACACTCCAGAAATCGCGGCCCTTCTCGGTGAGCACGTAGTCGTAGCGCACCGGCTCGGCCTGGTAGGCGCGCTTCTCCAGCAACCCCTCGTCGACCAGCCTGCGCAGCCGGTCGGCGAGGGTGTTGCGCGCGATGCCGAGCGCCTGCTGGAACTCGTCGAAGCGGCGGACACCGTAGAACGCGTCCCGCAGCACCAGCGGCGTCCACCAGTCCCCGAGCAGGTCCATGGTCCGAGCGATCGAGCACGGCCACTGCGCGAAGGAAGTGCGTTTCATGACGGCGAGGATACGCCGTCCCACGGTGCAACCCAGCAGGTCAGACGCGATGCCCGACGGTCACGTCGACAGTGTCGGGCACTTCCTCGTGCTCGTCGCCGACCGAAAGCGTCCCAGCGGGCTCCACGAGCAGCACCACCGCGCCCTCCTGTGAAGACGGCTTGTGGAACGTGCCGCGCGGGACCACGAACGCCTGCTCGCGCGTCAGCGTCACGGTCCGTTCGCCGTCCGCTTCGCGCAGGCCGATCTCGATGGCGCCGTCGAGGACGAGGAAGAACTCGTCGGTGCTGTCGTGCTTGTGCCACACGTGCTCGCCGGCGAACCGGGCGAGACGGATGTCGTAGTCGTTGACGTTGGCGACGATCCGCGGGCTCCACGGAGCGTCGAATCCGGCGAGTACCGCCCGCAGGTCGAGGGGTTGAGTTGGCATAGTTCGATCTTGGGCCTGGTTTCCGGTGGCCGGGAGTGCTAGGAATCGCACATGCCGAAAGGATCCTCGCACCGCGTCGTGATGATCGTCGGCGACGGCTCTAACCCGTTCGAGATGGGCGTCGCGACGGAGCTGTTCGGCTTGCGCCGGCCGGAACTGCCGACGCCGTGGTACGACTTCGCGCTCGCGGCGCCCGGCGGGCAAGCTCGGATGCACCTCGGCTTCTTCACCCTCGCCGACGTCGCCGGCCTCGAGGCAATCGACGCCGCGGACACCGTGATCGTCCCGAACCGGCCGGATCCGCAGACCCCCGCAGACCCGGAGATCATCGCCGCGATCCAGCGAGCGGACGCCCGCGGCGCGCGGCTGATGAGCTTCTGCACCGGCGCGTTCACCCTGGCTCAGGCCGGCGTGCTCGACGATCGCCGCGCCACCACGCACTGGCAGTGGGCCGAGGCGTTCACCGCGCGCTACCCGCTGGTCCGCCTGGAGCCGGACGTTCTTTTCGTCGAGGACGGCACAGTTTTCACCGCCGCCGGAAGCGCCGCCGCGCTCGATCTGTCGCTGTATGTAATCCAGCGTGATCACGGCGCGGAAATCGCCAACGCGGTGAGCCGTCGCCTCGTTTTCACCGGTCATCGGGAAGGCGGCCAGCAACAGTTCGTGGAACGTCCGATGCCGGAGATTCCGGACGCCTCGCTCGCACCGATCCTGGAATGGGCGCGCCAGCACCTCGATCAGCCGCTCGCCGTCGCCGATCTCGCCGCGCGCGCGGCGACCAGCGCCGCGACCTTGCACCGCCGGTTCCGCGCCGAACTGGGCACGACGCCGCTCGCCTGGCTCACCGCCGAACGCGTCACGCTGGCCCGCCGCCTCATCGAGCGCGGCGAACATGGTCTGGACCGCATCGCCGCCCGCACTGGGCTGGGCACCGGCGCGAACCTCCGGCTGCAGCTGCGCAGGCACACCGGGCTGTCGCCGTCGGAATACCGGAAACGATTCGGCCCGGCGGCGTAAAACGCTCCGGGGTCCACTGTGGACCCGACGAACGGATTACTCCATTCGGCCTATTCAGCAAAATCCCGGTTAAGCCCCGATGACCGGAACCCGCCGAAGGTTTTATGCCAGACGAACGAAAGTTGGCCGGAACGGACAGAATTCCGGCGACCCCTCACCGGATCGCGCACAGATCCGCTAGCTTGGCCGCAGACCGGCCGAACGAACGGGGAGACACGCATGGCCAGACGCCGCCTGGAGGGACGGAACGCCCGGAGCCGGGCTTTCGCCGCCCTCGCCGGAGGCGCGCTCGTGGTGCTGCCGACGGTGACGTCGTCCGGCATCCCGGTGGCGTTGCGCGCCGCGGAACCGCCGTCTGCCGCCCAGGCCGCGCCGAACTCCCCCGGCCTGCCGCCCGGCATCACGCTCCCGCCGATCGGCGTCGACGGCAGCCTCCCGCAGCCGCCGGTCCCGCAGGCGCTCGGCGTCCCCGGCTACCCGAACGGCCCCGGCTCGGCCACCACCGCCGGCCCGCTCGGCATCCCGGACAGCATGCTGCGCGCCTACCGCAACGCGGCCGACATCATGGCCCGCGAACAGCCCGGCTGCCACCTCGACTGGGCGCTGATCGCGGCCATCGGGCGGGTCGAGTCGAACCACGCGCGCGGCGGCTACGTCGACGCCCGCGGCAACACCCTCGAACGCATTCTCGGCCCGGTCCTCGACGGTTCCGGCGGATTCGCCGCGATCCGCGACACCGACCACGGCCGCTACGACGGCGACCCGGTGTGGGACCGCGCGGTCGGCCCGACCCAGTTCATCCCGTCGACCTGGGCGTCGTACGCCTCCGACGGCAACGGCGACGGGATTTCCGACCCGAACAACATCTACGACGAGACGCTCGCCACCGCGCGCTACCTGTGCTCGGGAGGTCTGGACCTCTCCACCGACGCCGACCAGCGCCTCGCGGTGCGCCGGTACAACAACTCGCAGTCCTATGTGGACACTGTCATGGCATACGCGAACGGCTACCGCAGCGGCGTCTCGAACCTGCCGGACAGCAAGGTCCCGATCGGAGCCCCGCCCGGCCCCGGCGCGGTCGAGGCCGCCGCGGGCAGCCCGGCGGGCGACGTCGCACCGCCCGTCCCGCCGCCGGTCGCCCCGGCGCAGCCTGCCACGCCGAACCAGCCCGGCACGCCGACGCAGCTTCCCGGCAGCAGCACCGCGCCGAGCAGCAGCACTCCCGCGAAGCCGAGCAGCACGCCGCCGACCACGCCGTCCAGCACCACGCCCACGAGCAGCACGCCGACGACGCCGACCACCCCGACGAGCACGACGCCGTCCAGCTCCGCCCCGGCGAACCCGGCCACGTCGACCACGACTTCCAGCACCACCACGGAGGCCGCGCCGACGCACTGACCGCGGCGTTCGTATAGTCCGGACCGACCCGGAAACCGGACTGTTGGGGGCGATCGTGGCGTGGAATCCCCGGAACTTGCCCGACCTCGCCGGTCGCGTGTACGCGGTGACCGGGGGCAACGCCGGAATCGGCTACTTCGTCACCGAGCAACTGGCCGCCGCCGGAGCACACGTCGCCCTGCTGGGCCGTGACCCTTCGCGGCTGCGCGCGGCTGTCGAGATGGTGCGCACGCGCATCGGTCCGGCTTCGTTGAGCACGATCCCGCTGGACCTCGCCGACCTGGACACGATCCCGGCCGCCGTCGAGGCGCTCGGCCGTCTCGACCGGGTGGACGCGTTGATCGAGAACGCGGGCATCACCGCGCCCGGGCCCGTGCGCCGGACCACGCGACAGGGCCTGGAGCTGGCGGTCGGCACCAATCATTTCGGCCACTTCGCGCTCACCGCGCTGGCGATGCCGGTCCTGACCGCCTCGTCCGCGCGGGTAGTGCTGGCAGGCAGCCTGATCACCCGGATGTATCCGTATGACATCGACGATCTGCAGAGCTCAAGCAAGTATTCGGACTTCCGTGCGTACGCGCTGTCGAAGCACGCCGTGCAATCGTTCGCGATGGAACTCGACCGACGCCTGCGTGCGGCGGGTTCGCCGGTGCGGGCGATCCTCGCGCACCCCGGGTTCAGTCTTGAGCGGACCAGCCCCGCTCGACCGGGAATCACCAAGCCGGTGCCGGTGATGCGGCTGCTCGCGCCCTACACGCACGGCAAGGATCACGGCGCGTGGCCCGCGGTCCGGGCCGCGATCGACCCAGCCGCGACCGGCGGTTCCTACTACGGTCCAGCTTTCGGCGGAGTGGGCCGACCCCGATTGGGGACGGCTATGGGCGCTTCCCGGGATGTGGTGCGGGGCCGTCGATTGTGGACGCTTTCCGAGGAAGCGACCGGAATCCGGTTCGCACTCGGGGGTTCCTGACTCGACCCGCCCTGCTCACCCGTAACGCCACCCCGAGGACGAGGGTGTCGGCAGGTCGCGCGCCGGGTGGAGGAAGTGCGGGATGACGCTGGTGAAGACGATGACGGTCTTGGGGTTGAACAAGTCGCTGAGCAGGTCAGCAGACCACCATGACCGCGGGACCCGGGATGACGACCAAGACCACGGACAAGGCCGCGAAAGCCAGAATCGACGACATGGACGCATTGCCCCCGCGTCTCGCCGATTCGGGCCAGCGCCGCGAGCGAGCCAGCTCCCGGCGGTGCGCACCAGGCTCGGTCGCTGAGCGGTTGAGCCTATTCGCCGACCTGGTCGATCCGGTCGGCGATCCCGTCGAGCAGCCGGTCCAATCCGAACTCCGACGCGTCCGACGCCTGCTTCCCGGAAGGCTGGTCGAACCCGCCCGCGAGCCAGGTCCGGTTCATCGTCGGATGGGACTCGACGTCGAAAAACGTGTACCAGAAAGAAGAACGCTGCCCCCACCACGCGTCATTGGACTGTCTCGTGGTCTGTTCCAAGTGGACACTCTCCGCCTCGGCCGCCGCGTTCGCGTCCACATATCCGGCGACAGAACTGGCCGCCGCAACGACTTCACGCGCGGGCAAGCCCAGTCCGTCCATAATGGACAACAGATATTCCTGACCGGCCAGCTGCCCCGGGCCGAGCGCGGGCCGCACCCGAGACCGCTCGCGGAGCCACGGATGCCGACGGTAAATGTCGCGCGTCCGGTCGGCGTAAACGCGGACCTGCGCACGCCAGTCCTCCGGCCGGGGTTCGCCCGGGCCGGGCAGATTCCGTTCGAGGAGAACGGTGTCCACCATGAGGTCGATCAGTTCGGTTTTGCCGGGAACGTAGGTGTAGAGCGTCATCGTGCCCGCCCCGAGTTCCTTGGCCACGCGGTGCATCGACGTCGCGACAAGCCCCTCGGCATCCGCGACCGCGATGGCCGCCACGATGATCCGTTCGATGGTGAGCGTCGGCCGCCTGCCGCGGGACGAGGGTTCCGGGGCGCCCGTACGGTCGCGCCACAACAGGGCGAGCGTGCGCGCGACCTCCTCGCGCGCGGCCTCGGGACCGTCGCCCTCGTGCTCGACGATCATCGCGTCCCCTCCCGGCCTTCGTACGCATCAGCGTGGGATCTTACCTGCCGTTTCAGGACCTTCGTCCCCTCCGCGGCGGCTCGCGGGCCGCTACGCTGGGCAGCGAGGGAGGTGGTTCCCGTGACGGAACGCAAACCACCGGGCGTGTCGTACGGCACGTGGGTCGACCGGCAAATCGCCGCGGCCGAAACCCGCGGCGACTTCGAAGACCTGCCAGGAACCGGAAAACCCCTGCCGCCCCCGACCGGCCGCGACGCGGCGACCGACTGGGCGATCCGACGTGCTCGCGAAGGCGACCTCGACGTGGCCGCGTTTCTGCCGCCGTCGCTCGCCATCCCGCGCGAAATCCAAGACCTGCCGGGGAAACTGGCGAAAATCCACTCCGAACGCAAGGTGCGGGAGATCGTCGAAGACCTGAACGACCGCATCCGCAAGACCCACGCGATGCCCCAGGACGGCCCGGTGCTGCGGGCCCGGCCGCTGGACGTGGAGGAAACGGTGGCGAGCTGGCGTGCGGGGCGCGGCGAGTCCTGAGCCACGCGAGCTGAGTTCGGGCGATGCCGCCGGAGACGCTTGCCAGTCGCCGCGTTGGCGCCAACGGGCCGTACCCGCTGCGGCCACTTCCCGGGAGCCCACGGCTTCCGCCTCACCGCACCAGTAGCGACCACTCCATCCAGAACATCCGGCTCGCCCCTCCCCCTTCACGCCCCGCCATCCACTCCCCGGCTGCGGCTACGCTGGGTAGCACCTGGGCGAAGGGAAGAGGACCGTGGTTGGAGTTCGTCGGGTTGCCTTCGTGGTCGCCGCGGTGCTTGTGCTGTTCGGCGAGCCGTGGTCGGTACTCGTGTTGCTGCCGGATTGGCCGGTCGCGGGGACCGTCGCCGGGACGGTCGTTTTCGGCATCGCGGCGTTGAGTTTCCCGGTGCTCATGGTCCTCGGGCACGGTCCGAAGCAGAGCGACACCGCCGCGCGGGTCGGGGACGTCACGCTCGGCGCCGTCTGGGTGCTGTTCACCTGGAGCGTTCTCACGCACGTGCTGCGACTGGTCCTGCTGGTGTCCGGAGTGGACGATCCCGCGCGGCCGCGGATCGTCGCCGGGGTCACGCTCGCCGTCGCCGCCGTGCTGCTCGTCAGCGGGAACCGGATCGCCATGCGGGTACCGCCGGTGAAGGAGGTCGATGTCGTGCTGCCGAAGCTCGGCGCCGGGCTCGACGGGTTGCGCGTCGCGGTCATCACCGACACCCACTACGGCCCGCTTGACCGCACCCGCTGGTCCGAACGCCTGGTCGCCGAGCTGAACCGATTGCAGCCCGACGTCGTCTGCCACGCCGGGGATCTCGCCGACGGGTCCGTCGCCAAGCGGCGCAAGCAGGTCGACCCGCTCGGCGGCGTCCAGGCGCCGCTCGGCCGGTTCTACATCACCGGCAACCACGAGTACTTCGGCGAAGCCCAGGCCTGGCTCGACCACATGGCGAGCCTCGGCTGGGACACCCTGCACAACCGCTCGACCCTGATCGAACGCGACGGCGCCCGCCTGCTCTTCGCCGGCATCGACGACCCCACCGGAGCCGCCTCTGGCCTCCCCGGCCACGGCCCCGACCTGGCCGCCGCCCTCGACGGCTCCGATCCCGACGTCCCCGTCGTTCTGCTCGCCCACCAGCCCAAACAGGTCGCCCAGGCCCGCGAGGAAAACGTCGACCTGCAGATCTCCGGCCACACCCACGGCGGCCAGATCTGGCCCTTCCACCTCCTGGTCCGCCTGGACCAGCCCACCCTGTCGGGCCTCACCCGGCACGGTCCGACCCAGCTGTACAACAGCCGCGGCTCCGGCTTCTGGGGCCCGCCCTTCCGGGTCTTCGCCCCCAACGAGATCGCCTTGCTCACCCTGCGCAGCGCCTGACCCCAACCCCCACGCCCGCACCGACAGCACCACATCCCACCGAACAATTTTTTTGTCTTGACAATCGCACTCGTCGGATGCGAGAGTTCTCCTCAACGGCACCACCCCGAGGAGGAACCCCATGCCCACCGTCACGTCCGCCGACGGCACCCAGATCGCCTACTCCCGCATCGGCTCCGGCCCCGCGCTGGTCCTCGTGGACGGCGCACTCTGCTACCGCACCTCGACCCCGAACGACGACCTCGCCAAGGCTCTCTCCGACCGCTTCACCGTCTACACCTTCGACCGCCGCGGCCGGGGCGAAAGCGGCGACGCGAGCCCGTACGACGTCGAGCGCGAAATCGAAGACATCGCCGCGCTGGCCAAGGAAGCCGGCGGCGAGATCGGCCTCTACGGCATCTCCTCCGGCGCAGCCCTGGTGCTGGAAGCCGCCCACCGCGGCGTGCCCGTCAAGAAGGTCGCGGTCTACGAACCGCCCTTCGTCGTCGACAGCACCCGCAAACGAGTCCCCGCCGATTACCAGGCGAAGCTGGAAGCAGCCGTGTCCGCCGGAAAGCCAGGCGACGCGATCAAGACCTTCATGGTCGAAGGCGTAGGACTGCCCGCCCTGATGGTCACGATGATGCGCCTGATGCCAGCCTGGCCGCGCATGAAACGCGTCGCCCACACCCTCGCCTACGACGCCCAGGTCATGGACGACAACCAGGCCGGCCGCCCCCTCCCCGAAAACCGCTGGTCCGGAATCACCGCCCCCACCCTGATCCTCGACGGCGGCAAGAGTCCCGAGTGGATGCGCAACGGCGTCGCGGCAGCAGCCAGCCAGCTGCCCAACGCCGACTACCGCACCCTCCCCGGCCAGACGCACCTGGTGAAAACCGCCGCCCTCGCACCGGTATTGGCGGAGTTCTTCGCCACGAACTGACCCCGCCCGCGGGCCAGGTGAGGCAAGCTGCGAAACGTGGCTACGCGAGCATTGATCTTCGATTTCGACGGCACCCTGGCCGACACGGAAGCCGCGGTACTGCGCTCCTGGCAAGAAATGTTCGCCGGACACGGAGTCGAACTGCCCCTGGATGTCTGGCACACAGTCATCGGCACCCAGAACACCGCGGCGACGATGTTCAAGCTGCTAGCCGAACAAGTCGAAGACGTCGACCCGGAAACCCTGCGCCCGGCAATGCGCGCCCGAGTACACGAACTCCTGGCCGAAGACGGCCCACGCGAAGGCGTACTCGACTACCTGGACGAGGCCGCCCGCCGTGGTCTGGCACTGGGCGTCGCCTCCAGCTCATCCGGAACCTGGGTGCACGGCCAGTTAGAACGCCTAGGCCTGGCATCCCGCTTCACCGCAGTAGAAACGGGCGACCGCCACAAACCCAAACCTGACCCAGACACCTACCTGGCAGCCCTGCGCACCCTAGGCGTAGCCGCGGAAGAAGCACTGGCCTTCGAAGACTCGCCCCACGGCGTCAGCGCGGCAAAAGCAGCCGGAATCATCACCATCGCGGTGCCAAACCCCATCACCGCAACACTGGACTTCGCCAAAGCAGACCTGGTCCTCCCCACCCTCACCACCACCTCGCTGAGCGCGCTACTGCAGCAATTCGGTACGTGAGGGGAACCCTGAGGGAGTCAGATTCCCTCAGAGGGTGTTTCGAAACCCGGGCAGCTCGTCGTTGAAGCCTTGTGCTATATGACGGCTTGCCCGCCGCCACGCAATGGCCTCCGCGCCACGCCCTTATCACAGCCGATGCTTGGCCACGCCGCTGGGTTTCGAAACACCCTCTCAGGGTTCCCCTCACGACCCTCGGCCAGTCCGTGAGAGACCCCAATGCGGCATTCGGTGCGTCACATGCACCCAACGCCACATTGGGGCGCTCGCCCCAACCCACTCACGAACCGCCACCGACGCACCCAACGATCGAGGCACCCAGCCCCACCCCCGCGCCCCGATACGAAGCGTCCCTGCGGTCTGGGGGTGGGTTTGAAGGGATAATTGACGCCATGAAAAACAACCCCCAAACCACAGCA
>NZ_JBSFNS010000088.1:0-35607 GCF_053587275.1 Amycolatopsis sp. NPDC003676 | reverse complement strand
GCCCGGGTCTGCTCTGCCCGGGTCCGGTCCGGTCAAGGTTCGTGAGGGGAACCCTGAGGGAATCAGATTCCCTCAGGGTTCCCCTCACGGACGGCCGGTCCGGGGATGCTGGCGCGCGAGCCGCCGCGGGGCCGCGGTAAAGAATTTTAGGCCTAAGGGGTTGTGCGGATCACAGGCTGCGGGGTACAACCCTTATCAGTAAGTCTCTTAGATCTAAGGCATTCGGCGGCGAGCCCGCCGAGGACCACCGGAGGAGTTGCCCCGCGATGACCACCACCGAAAGCAAGCACCAGCCCCTCGAGGAGCTCATCGACTCGTGCATCGCCGCTCGCGAGACGCGGTACGAGGACTGGGACACCCTCGGCTTCCAGGCCGCCGCGAAGGGCGACGAGTTCCGCCGCGCGCAGATCCGCTACATCGGCTCCGGCGCGACCGGCAACCACGACGGCGACTCCCGTCAGCTGCCCTCGGAGCACTTCACCTTCTCCAACATGCGGCTGCCGGTCGGCGCGATCGGCCCGGAGCACACCCACCACGACGTGGAAGAGGCGTTCTTCGTCCTCGAAGGCACGCTGGAGGTGACCGTGCACGACGTCGAGGACGGCACCAAGACCGCCACCCGCGTGCTCGGCTACCGCGACCTGATCCGCGTGCCCGCCGGGGTGCCGCGCAGCCTGCGCAACGCCGGCGACACCGACGCGCTGTTCTGCGTGATCATCGGCGCGCAGAAGCCGCAGCTGCCGACCTACCCGCCCACCTCGCCGATGCACGGCGTCACTCGCTGAGAAGAGACCGCGATGCCGACGATGCTGCGGGTGCACCGGACGACGTGGCTGGCCGACCGGGTCACGCAGGTGGAACTGCGCGATCCGGAAGGAAAGCCGCTGCCCGGCTGGGAGCCGGGAGCGCACCTTTCCCTGCACCTGCCGAACGGGCTGGTCCGCGAGTACTCCCTCTGCGGCGACCCGGCAGACACGCACGCGTGGACGGTCGCGGTGCTGCGGGAGGAATCCTCGCGCGGCGGCAGTGCCTGGGTGCACGAGCGGCTCACGGCGGGGAGCGTCATCCCCGTCGAGGGCCCGCGCAACACCTTCGAACTGCACGACGCTCCGGAGCACCTGCTCATCGCCGGCGGCATCGGCGTCACCCCGATCCTCGCGATGGCGCGGAAACTCGCCAGCGGCTCCACGCCGTGGTCCATGCTCTACTGTGGACGGTCGCGCGGCGGGATGGCTTTCCTGGACGAGCTTTCCGGGCTCGCCGGGGACCGGCTCGAAGTGCACGCCGACGACGAGCACGGCGGCCCGCCCGACTTGGCCGCGAGGCTGGCCGGGCTCGCGCCGGGCACGGTCGTCCATTGCTGTGGCCCCGAACCGCTTATCCGCGCGGTCGAGGCGGCGTTGCCGGAAACGGCGACCTTGCGAGTCGAACGCTTCCGGGCCCCCGAAGCTCCGGCAGCCGCGCCGGGAACGGGATTCGACGTCGTGTGCGCCGGTTCCGGGACCCGGGTTTCGGTGGCCGCCGACGAGTCCATTGTGGACGCGCTGGGGCGCACCGGGATTTCCGTGCCGACCTCGTGCCGCGAGGGCGTGTGCGGGACTTGTGAAACGAAGGTGCTCTCCGGCGAGCCGGACCACCGCGATTTCGTGCTCGACGACGACGAGAAAGCGATCTCCGGGACCATGATGCTCTGCGTGTCGCGGTGCCGGTCCGCCGAACTCGTTCTGGATCTTTAGGAGCCGGCCATGGCCGGACACACCCACCGGCAGCTCGCCGTGCTGCGCGCCGCCGCCGCGGGGCACGTGGAAATGACGTGCAGCCGCGAACCGCACCTCTACGTCGACGGCCTCGCCTGCTGCGATCCGACCCTCGGGCACCAGCTGGCCGGGCTGCTCGCCCCCGAACCGGCCGCTCCGCGCGGACCGGGGCTGCGGGTGCCCGCGGTGCTCACCGCCGCCGGGCAGGCTGCGCTCGCCCCGACCGCCGCCGCTTGACCCTCGTGAGCGGCAATCCCGGTTAGAACCGTGATTGCCACTCACGACCACTACTGAAAGGGAACGTCCGATGCCGCTGCAGCTGCGGCCGGTGCAAAGCCGCACCGCCCCGCCGACGAGCTACGAGAACGCGCTGGCCGACGAGCTGGAAGCCGTCTACGGCCGGGGCGTGCACGACCTGCCCGGCGTGGTCTCCGCGCTCAACGCGGGCGGCCTGCGCCCGGCGGACGGCTCCGACTGGACCGAAGAGACGTTCGCCGCCGAACTCGCGCGGCTGGCAGGGGAGGCGTGATGGCGACCAAAACCGCCGAAGAGCTGCTGGCGCTGGGCCTGCGCGACCGCTGGTACCCGCTGTGCCCGTCCAGCACGGTCAAACGCGGCGAGCTGACCCGCATCGAGCGCGCCGGGGAGCAACTGCTGCTCTGGCGCGATTCCGCCGGCGTCGTGCACGTTCAGGAAGACCGCTGCCCGCACCGCGGCGCGCGGCTTTCGCTCGGCGTGCACATGGGCGACCGGGTCGCGTGCAACTACCACGGTGTGCAGGTGGACGGCGACGGTGTCGTCGTGTCGGTGCCCGGCAGCCCGGGCTGTGCGCTGGAGGGTCGTCCCGCGCTGCGGACGTTCCCCGCGCAGGAGCACGCCGGTGCGGTGTTCGCCTGGTTCGGCCTGGACGAGTCCGCCGAACCGGCGCCGCTGCAGGTGCCGGACCCGATCGCGGGCGGCGAGTGGGACAACTTCCTCTGCTACGTCGAATGGGACGCCCCCTACGGCTACTCCCTGGACAACCTGCTCGATCCGATGCACGGCGCGTTCCTGCACCGCAACAGCCACACCATGTTCGGCGGCAAGCGCGAGGCCGTCTTCCAGATCCGCGCGATCGACGACGGGTTCGTCTTCGAGAAGACCGATCAGCGCGGCGTGAACTTCGACTGGGTCCAGCTCACCGACGCGGGCGCGCAGTGGGTCACGCTCGACATTCCGTACCCGGAAACCGCCGGCCCGGGCGGCGCGTTCACCATCGTCGCCGCGCTGTGCGCGATCAACGAGACGCAGCACGCGGCCTTCTTTTGGCGCTGCCGCAAGGTTTCCGGCTGGGAGCGCGACAGCTGGCGCGTCCTCTACCGCAACCGGCTCGAAGCCCGGCACTGGGCGGTGCTGGAGCAGGACCGCGAGATGGCCGAGGCGATGCCGCTCGACGCGTGGGACCGGGAAAACCTGTACCAGCACGACATCGCGCTCGTCCGGATGCGCCGCCTGCTGCGTTCGGAAGCCCGCCGTCAGGCCGCCGCGCTCGCCGCTCCGCCCGTTGCACCGGCTCCGGCCGCGCCCGTGCCCGCCCCGACCCGCTGAAGTTTCAGGAGGCCTCATGTCCGCCGAACCCATCGCGCGGCTCCGCGCCCTGCGCGCGGTGACGCTGCGTTCGACGCAGTGCGCCGATTCCGGCGAGTTCTACCGTGAAGTCTGGGGGCTGCAGCAGGTCGAAGCCGACCGCGGCGCTGTCTGGCTGCGCGGTTCCGGCGACGAGCACCACGTGCTCCAGCTCGAACAGGCCGACCAGAACGCGCTCGGCAAGATCGCGTTCGCCGTCGCCACCCCGCGCGAGGTCGACGCCGCGGCCGCCCGGCTGGCCGCGCATGGCGTCCCGCTGGTCACCGAACCCGGCAAGCTCGACCAGGTCGGCGGCGGGTACGGCCTGCGCTTCGCCGATCCGGAAGGCCGGCTGGTGGAGCTGTCCGCCGAGGTCGAGGCGGTCGTGCCGGGCGATCCGTACGGACGCGCCGCGGTGCCGCGGAAACTGGCGCACGTCGTGCTCAACACGGTCGACATCGACGCGGCCTGCGAGTTCTACACGCGGGTGCTGGGCATGCGGATCTCCGACTGGTCCGAGCACCAGATGGCGTTCCTGCGCTGCAACGCCGACCACCACGTGATCGCGTTCAACCAGGCCGAATTCGCGTCGGTGAACCACATCGCGTACGAGATGAACTCGATCGACCACTTCATGCGCGGCATCGGCCGGCTGAAGCACAACGGCGTCACGCCGCTGTGGGGTCCCGGCCGGCACGGTCCCGGCAGCAACACCTTCGGCTACTTCGCCGACCCGGCCGGGCTCGTCTGCGAATACACCTCCGAGGTCGCGCAGGTCGAGGAAGACGCCTGGCTGTGCCGGGTCTGGCGGCGCACGCCGGAGCTGTCCGACCTGTGGGGCACCGCGGGTCCGCCGTCGAAGGACGTCCGCTCGCACATGCGCGGCGTGCCGGACCCCGGCTACTCGGCGTGGTGGCAGTCGTGAAGGTAGGAGTGCTGGGCGCGGGGTCGATCGGCTCGGTCGTCGCGGAAGCTCTGCGCGACGGGCTGGTGCCGGGCGCGGAGCTGGCCGGGGTCGTCGATCCGGCGCTTTCCCCGGCGGGGCTGCCGATGTGCGCGCTGCCGGAGCTGCTGTCCACTTCGGACTTGGTGGTCGAGGCCGCTGGCCAGCGAGCTTTGACGGACGCTGGGCCGCAGGTGCTGTCTGCGGGTTGTGACCTGCTGGTGGTTTCGGTCGGCGCGCTGGCGGCGGACGGGTTGCTGGAGAAGCTCCTCGCGGCCGGGCCAGGCGCGGTCCATTTGTCGACTGGTGCGATCGGCGGGCTGGACCTGCTGCGTTCGGCAGCGCTGCTCGGGTCGTTCGAGCGGGTGGTCATCGAGACGACGAAGAAGGCGTCTTCGCTGGTCCAGCCGTGGATGTCTGCCGAAGAATCGGAAGCGCTGCGGCAGGCGACCGAGCCGGTCGAGCTGCGGCGCGGGCCTGCGCGGGAGATCACCGCGGCGTTCCCGAAGTCGGCGAATGTGGCCGCGTCGGTGGCGTTGGCCGTGCGGGATTGGGACGTCGTGGAGGCGGCGGTGATCGCCGATCCGGCCGCGCCGCTGACTTCGCACGTGATCACCGCGGTCGGCCCGGCGGGGGAGTACCGCTTCGAAATCCGGAATCAGCCTTCGCCGCAGACTCCGACGTCGAGCCAGGTCGTGCCTTACGCCGTGCTTTCGGCGCTGGAAGCCTTGGCGACGCCGAGGGCGGTGTTCCGGTGACTTCCATTGTGGACGGTGTGCAAGTACGGACAGCTGGCGACGGCAGCCCGGTGCTGTTGCTGCACGGCATCGGCGGTTCGAGCGCTTCCTTCGACGCGCAGCTGGCGGGTCTGGCACCGAAACACCGCGTATTGGCTTGGGACGCTCCGGGTTACGGCGGTTCGGCCGATCCGGAAAAGCCGCTGGGCATGGCCGGATACGCGGCGCTCGTCGGCCGTCTGCTGACCTCGCTGGACGCGGTGCCCGCGCATCTCGTGGGAGTGTCGTGGGGCGGCGTGATCGCGACCCGGGTCGCGCTGGAGTACCCGGAGGTCGTGCGGTCGCTGGTGCTGGCCGATTCGACGCGCGGCTCCGGCATCGACTCCGAGCGGGCCGCAGTGATGCGGTCCCGGCCGAGCGAACTGAACCGGGTCGGTGCGGCGGAATTCGCTCGCCGCCGGGTGCCTCGGTTGCTCGCACCCGGTGCGGATCCCGCAGTGGCGCAGCGGGTTGAGGACATCATGGCGGGCATCCGCTTGCCCGGGTACACCTCCGCCGCGGAATCGATGGCCGAGACGGATCACGGGCCGCGGCTGTCCCGGATTTCCGTGCCGACGCTGGTGCTCGTCGGCGAGAATGACCAGGTCACCGGCGTCGCCGAGGCGCGACGGCTCGCCGCGTCGATCCCCGGCGCGCGGCTCGAAATCCTCCCCGGTGGGCACGCGGCGAATCAGGAGTCCCCGCGCCGGTTTTCCACCGAGATCTTGGGCTTTCTGTCCGAAGTGGACACGGTGGTGGCGCGATGAAGGACCGGCTGTACGTAGTCACTGGCGCCGGCCGTGGTCTCGGCTGGGCGATCGCCCGCGAGATCGGCCGCCAGGGCGGTCGCGTCGTGATCGCCGAACGGTCGCCGGATCGCGCGGCCGACGGTGTCGCCAGGTTGCACGCGGAAGGCGTTGAGGCGCACCGGTTCGACACGGATGTCGCGGATCCGGATTCTGTCGCGGCTTTGGCGGACGCGGTCGCGAAGCTCGGCCCGTTGCACGGCTTAGTGAATAACGCGGCGATGGCGGACGGCGTGGGCGGCAAGCACTTCGCGGAGTTGGACGTCGAAGCGTGGGACACGTTGATGACCGTCAACGCCCGCGGTCCGTGGCTCGTCGCCCGCGCGCTGTATCCGCAGCTCGCACAGACCGGCGGACGCATCGTGAACCTCGCCTCCGACGCCGCGCTGTACGGCTCGCCGCGATTGGTCCAGTACGTGGCCTCCAAAGGCGCGGTGATCGCGATGACCCGCGCGATGGCCCGTGACGGCGGCCCGGACGGCGTGACCGTCAATGCGGTCGCGCCCGGGCTGACCGAGGTCGAAGCCACTGCGGGCATTCCGCAGGAGCGGCACGACCTGTACGCGATGAACCGCGCGCTGACCCGGCCGCAACAGCCGGAGGACGTGGTCGGTTCGGTGGCGTTCCTGCTGTCCGACGCGGCGTCCTACATCACTGGCCAGACCCTCGTGGTCGACGGCGGATTCGTCTGCAGCTGAAGGGAAAACCCGTGGATTTGGGATTGAAGGGCCGCGCGGTGCTGATCACCGGGGCCAGCTCCGGCGTCGGGCTCGCCACCGCCGCCGCCCTGCTGGCCGAGGGCGCGCACGTCGCCGCCTGCGCCCGCGACGGCGTCCGGCTGGAGAAGGCCCTCGCCGACCTGCCCCGCGCCGAGGGTGCCCGGCTGTACACCGCGTCCTGCGACGTGCTCGACCAGCCGCAGGTGGAAACCTTCGTCGCCGACGCCGCCCGCGAGCTGGGCGGACTGGCCGGGATCGTGAACAACGCAGGCCGGTCGCTGATGGCGCGGCTCGCCGAGACCACCGACGAGCAGTGGCGGGAAGAGCTGCAGCTCAAAATCTTCTCGGTGCTGCACGTCGTCCGGGCCGCGCTTCCGTGGCTGCGCGCGGCTTCGAATCCCGCTGTGGTCAACGTGAACGCGATCCTCGCCCGCCAGCCCGAACCCCGGTTGGCGGCCACCTCGGCGGCGAGGGCGGCGTTGCTCAATCTCTCCACGACACTCGCGACCGAACTGGCCGAGGACGGTGTCCGGGTGAACTCGGTTTGCCTCGGTCTGGTCGACACCGGACAGTGGCGGCGCCGGTACGAGGCTTCCGGCAGCGGCTTGTCCTTTGTGGACTGGTCGGCGGAACTGGCGGCCGATCGCGGAATCCCGCTGGGCAGGCTCGGCACTGCGGAAGAGGTCGCTTTCCCCATCGTCACGCTGCTTTCGCCGCGTGCCTCCTACGTGACCGGCGCGACGATCGACGTCGGCGGCGGCATCGCCCGTTATGTCTAGAAGGGACGGACCCATGAATCACGGTCACGGAGGCGAGCTTCTCGTTCGCCTGCTGTCCGAAGCCGGAGTGGACACCGCCTTCGGCGTGGTGAGTGTGCACAACCTGCCGCTGGTGGAAGCGGTTTCGCAGCATCTGCGGTTCGTGCCCGTGCGGCACGAGGCGGCCGCGGTGAACGCCGCCGACGGGTACGCCCGCGCCAGCGGCGGCCTCGGCGTCGCGATCACCAGCACCGGCACCGGCGCGGGCAACGCGGCGGGCGCGCTGGTGGAGGCGCTCACGGCGGGCAGCCGCGTGCTGCACGTGACCGGGCAGATCGACTCCGAATTCCTCGGCAGCGGACGCGGCGTCATTCACGAGACCCGCGACCAGATCGGCATGCTGACCGCGATTTCCAAGCACGCGGCCACGATCACGTCGGTCGAGACCGCCGAGGAAACGCTGCGTGCGGCGATCCGGCACGCGCTGTCGGTGCCGAGCGGTCCGGCCAGCGTCGAATGGCCGATCGATCTGCAGTACTCGCGGCACGAGTTCCGTCCCGGTTCCCTTGAGCCGACTCTGATCCCGTCGCCGGACGCCGCCGCCCTCGCGGAAGCCGCCGAATTGCTCGCTACCGCACGCCGTCCGGTGTTCTGGCTCGGCGGGGGAGCGACCGGCGCACGCGACGAAGTGCGCGCGCTCGCGGAACGGCTCGGTGCCGCGGTGTTCACGAGCAACTCCGGTCGCGGCACGGTGCCGGAGAACCACGAACTGGTCGTCGGCAACTTCGCCGCACACGAGTCGGCCGCGCAACTCCTCGCTGACGCCGACCTGCTCGTCTCGGTCGGCACGCACTTCCGCTCGAACGAAACCAAGCACTACCACCTGGCGCTGCCCGAACAGCACCTGCAGATCGACGTCGACGCCGAGGCGCTGGGCCGCGTCTACCCGGCCACCGTCGGAGTTCAGGGCGACGCCGCAGCGGTGCTTGCCGCATTGTCCACTGTGGAATCGAACACCGAGGAAGGCTGGCGCGACCGCGTCGTCGAGACCCGGAAAGCCTTGCGGGACAAGCTGAACGAGGCGATCGGCCCGTACGCGGAGATCTGCGCCGCGTTGCGCGAGGGCCTCCCGGCCGAGTCCGTGATCGCGCGCGACGTGACCATCCCGTCGAGCCAGTGGGGCAACCGGCTGCTGGACATCCACGACCCGCGCACCAACGTGTTCCCGGTCGGCGGCGGCATCGGACAGGGCCTGGCGACCGGCATCGGGGCCGCGCTCGCGACGCCGGACGCGCCGACCGTGGTGATGGTCGGCGACGGCGGCCTCGCGGTGCACCTCGGCGAACTGTGCACGCTGGCGCAGGAACGCCCGTGGCTCGCGCTGGTCGTCTTCAACGACGGCGGCTACGGGGTGCTGCGCAACATGCAGGACCACCACCGCGGCCAGCGCGCTGGGGTCGACCTGTACACGCCGGACTTCGCGCGCATGGCGCAGTCGCTGGACCTGCCGCACGCACTGGTGTCGAAGCCGGGCCAGTTTGCCGACGCGCTGGCGAAGGCGGTGGCCCAGCAGGGCCCGTTCGTCATCGAGGTGGACGTGACCGCTTTGCCTGCGACGCCGCGGCCGTTCGTGCCGCCGGTGCCGGTTCCGGAGAGCTGAGCCGTGGGAGGCATCATCGAAGCTGCCGAAGTCCACCACCATCACGGGCACGGACCCGCGAACCGCCGCCGCCGGGTGGTGCGGACGTCCGCGCCGCTGCTGGTGCGGCATCCGCCCGGCCGCGTGCGCGGCGCGGTGCTCGTGCTGCACGGGGCCGCCGGGCTCGACGAACCCGTCGAAACCACCTGCCGCACGCTCGCGAGCTGCGGTTACGTCACCGTCGCGCCGCTGTTCTACTACGAGACCGGCGGCCACACCTTCGGTCCGGGCAAGGCGGAGGCCGCGTTCGCCGCGCTCGAGCTTTCCGACCTCGAAGCCGACCTCGCCGGGGCGCTCGACTACCTCGGCACCCGGCTGGGAATGCCGCGCCACCGCGTGGCCGCCGCCGGTTTCGGCTCCGCCGCCCACCTCGCCGAACTCGCCGGCGTGGACATCGCCGCCGCTCTCGGACCCGAGCCGCCACCCTGGCCCGGTACGCCCGGATTCGACCCGCATGCGCCCGATCGGCTCGTGCTGCCCGCCGGACCGTCCGCCGCGGACGACCTGGTCCGGTTCCTGGACGCCGAGTTGCCGGACTCTCCTCCGGCCGCCCCCGCTTCAAGTACGTGAGGGGAACCCTGAGGGAATCAGAGTCCCTCAGGGTTCCCCTCACGTACCGACAGCCACCCACAGCGCAGCCGCGAGTTCCTGGCATCGCGCCCGAAACCCCCTACGATCGATTGCACGCTCCGGCTCCGAGGAGGGCCCATGAGTATCGCCGCCACCCCCGAGGTGACCCAGCGGGACATCGCCGCCCGGCTGGAACGGCTCCCGATGTCGCGATGGCAGGTCTCGATCCGCCTGATCATCGGCATCGTCACGTTCTTCGAGGCGTTCGACCAGCTGCTGATCGCCTACACGCTGCCGGTCATCGGCCGCGAATGGCACCTGACGACCGCGTCCAGCACCGCGACGCTGACCATCGGCTCGATCGGCATGCTGCTCGGCGCGCTCGCGTCCGGCTGGGCCGCCGACCGGATCGGCCGCGTCAAGGTGATCACGCTGTGCGTCGCCGTTACCGCGTTGTGCAGCCTGGCGATGACGTTGTGCACCGCGCTGCTTCCGTTCCTGATCCTGCGGTTCGTGCAGGGGCTCGCGATCGGCGGCGAAGTGCCGACCGCTGCCGCCTACATCGCGGAGATCAGCCGGGCTCGCCGTCGTGGCCGGTTCGTCCTGATGTACGAGATCGTGTTCCCGGCCGGTCTCGCGGTCGGCGCGCTGGTCGCGGCGTGGGTCATCCCGCACTGGGGCTGGCGTCCGCTGTTCGCGCTGGCCGCCGTCCCGGGCTTGGCCGCGGTGCTGCTGCAGCTGCGGATTCCGGAGTCGCCGCGCTGGCTCGCCGCGCACGGGCACACCGAGAAGGCCGAGCAGACGATGGCGTTGATCGAACGCCGCGTCGAGGAATCCCTTGGCCGTCCGCTGCCTCCGCCCGCTGAAGCCGCGGCACCGGCAGCGGCGCCCGCGAAGCGCGGGTCGTTCCGCGACCTGTTCGCCGGCCGCTACCGGCGGCGCACGCTGATGGTGTGGACGATCTGGTTCGTCGGCTACCTCGCCAACTACGGCATCACCTCGTGGCTGCCGACGCTGTACAAGGGCTCGTTCCACCTCTCGATCGGCCAGGCGCTCTGGTACAGCACGGCCACGTCGGTCGCCGGTCTCGTCGGCTGCCTGATCGCCGCGCTGGTGGTGGACAAGCTCGGCCGCCGGGTCGTGCTGGCCGCGGGCCTGGGCGGGACGACCGCGATGCTGGTCGTGCTGGGCGCGCTCGGCGCCGGGACTCCGTTGCAGCTGCTGGTGTGGTCGTCGCTCGCGGCGATGTTCAACTTCGCGGTGAATGTCTGCCTGTACCTGTACACGCCGGAGCTGTACCCGACCCGCAGCCGCGCGCTGGGCGTCAGCCTCGGCGGCGTGCTGAACCGGTTCGGCCTGATCCTCGGCCCGATCCTGGTCGGCGCGCTGTACGCGGGCGGCAGCGGGCTCGCCTCGGTGTTCCTGGTGCTCGGCGGGATCTGCTTCGTCGGTGCGCTGGTCGCCGGGTTCTTCGCCGAGGAGACCAAGGGCCGCACGCTCGAAGAGGTTTCGCCGTGACGGACCCGCTGCGCGTGGTCCTGCTCGGCACGGCGGCCGGGCCGTACCCGGCGCCGGGCCGGCAGGGCTGCGCGAACGCGGTGGTGGTCGGCGGGCGCGTCTACCTGGTCGACGCGGGTTACGGGACGCTCGGCAAGTACGTCGCGGCCGGGCTGTCCCTGCGCGATCTGGCGGCGGTGTTCGTGACGCACCTGCATTCCGACCACGTCGCCGAGCTGTTCACGCTCTTCCTGCTCGGCTGGGGCCCGGCCAACCAGGGCGTGGTCGATCCGGTGCCGGTCTACGGCCCCGGCCCGGACCCGACCGACCCCGGCCCGCCCGCCGCGGGCACGGCGGGGCTGATCGCCGGCAATCTCGCCGCGTTCGGACAGGACGTCGCGGTGCGGCAGCGGACTAGCGACCGGCCGCGGCTGGCCGACTTGATCCGCGCCACCGACGTCTCGGTGGCCGGGGAAACCGTGGTGCACGAGGACGATCGGGTGCGCGTGACGGCTCGGGCCGTCCCGCATCCGCCGCTGCATCTGGCGCTGGGCTACCGGTTCGAGACCGAGCACGGCGTGGTCGCTTTCTCCGGCGACACCGCCCGCAGCGACGCGGTCGGCGAGCTGGCCGCGGGTGCCGATTTGCTGGTTCACGAAGCGATGGAGCCGGATTTCTACCGCAGCATCGGCTATTCGCCGAAACTGCTGGACTTCCTCACTGCCTCGCACACGTCACCAGCGGACGTCGGCCGGGTCGCCGCGGCGGCCGGGGCTCGCCGGGTCGCGCTGTCGCACCTCGGCCCCGCCGATCCCGCCCGCCTCGACGACGAGGGCTGGCTCCGGCGAGTCCGTCCGCACTATTCCGGCCCGGTCGTCGTGGGCCACGATCTGCTTGACCTCGCTGTCTAAACGACTGTTTAAAAGGAGCATTCGCTGTGCCGGAAATCGCGATCGTCGGCGGCGGGATCGGCGGCCTGGCCGCCGCTGTCGCCCTGCGGAAGGCCGGATTCTCGCCGGTCGTGCACGAACAGGCGGGCGGATTCGGCCGCGTCGGCGCGGACATCAACCTGACGCCCAACGCCGTCCGCGCCCTCGACGGCCTCGGCGTCGGCGACGAACTGCGCGAAACCGCGGCGCGGCCGAAGTACCGGATCAGTCGCACCTGGGACACCGGCGAGGAAACCTCGCGGCTGCCGATGGGCGACGAGGCTGAACGCCGCTACGGTTCGCCGCAGCTGACGATGCACCGCGCGGATCTGCTGGCAGCGTTGGAACGCGCGCTGCCCGACGGCGTTGTCCACTTGGGACACAAGCTGACCGGACTGTCCACAACGGACTCGATCTCGCTGGACTTCGGTTCTTCGACGGCCTCCGCGGACGTCGTGATCGGCGCTGACGGCATCCACTCCGCAGTCCGCACCGCGTTGTTCGGCGCGGAACACCCGGAGTTCACCGGCGTCGTCGCGTACCGGTCGGTATTGCCCGCGGGCTCGGTGGACGTGCCGAACCTGGACTCCTTCACCAAGTGGTGGGGCCCGGATCCGGACACGCAGCTGGTGACTTTCCCGCTCAACCGAGGCGAAGACGTGTTCGTCTTCGCCACGACCCGGCAAAGCCAGTGGCGGCACGAATCCTGGACCACTCCGGGCGACGTGGCCGAACTGCGCGAGGCGTACCGCGGCTTCCATCCCGAGGCCCGCGCGCTGCTGGAGGCCTGCGATTCGGTGCTGCAGTCCGCGCTGTACGTCCGCGATCCGCTGCCGACCTGGTCCTCCGGCCCAGTCACGCTGCTGGGCGACGCGTGCCACCCGATGATGCCGTTCATGGCGCAAGGGGCGGGAATGGCCATTGAGGACAGCGTGGTGCTGTCGCGGGCACTGGCGGCGTACCCGAATACGGAGGTCGCGCTGAAGGCGTACCAGGCGGCCCGGCTGGACCGGACGCGCGAGGTGCAGCTGGCCTCGCGGAACAACAGCTGGCTCAAGCAGAGCGGCACCAGTTCGACCGCCGCGGACGCGATCTACGGGTACGACGCCTGGCACACGACAGTGTGATTCAGGACATAGCTCAGGTTCCGGGTGGCGTGTCTGATCGGGTCGGCTCCGTTCGACGCTTAGGTGAACAGGCACCATCCGGAACCAGGAGCTGATCTCATGCGCACCCTCATCGCCACCGCGTTCGTTTCCCTCGACGGCGTCGTCGAAGCCCCCGGCGGCGAGGCCGGCTACCGGAACGCGGGCTGGACGTTCAAGGACATCGAGTTCGACCCCGCCGCCTACGCGCTCAAGGGCGCCGAGCAGGAGGAGGCGGCCGCGCTGCTGCTCGGCCGCGTCAGCTACGAGGCGTTTTCGCCGGTGTGGCCGGACATGACCGAGGAATTCCCGCACTACAAGGTGATGCCGAAGTACGTCGTGTCGACCACGCTGCGCGACGAGGACCTCGTGACGAACTGGGGCGAAACGACCATCCTTCGCTCCCTCGACGAGGTCGCCGCTCTGAAGGAAACCGAAGGCGGCCCGATCATCATCAACGGCAGCGCGACGCTGGTCCGCGACCTCACCGACGCCGGCCTGGTCGACCGGCTGAACCTGCTGGTCTTCCCGGTCCTGCTCGGCGCCGGGAAGCGGCTGTTCAGCGAAACCGACAAGGCGAAGCAGCCGCTGAAGCTGGTGGAAAGCGAAACCTATTCGAACGGGATTCAGAAGCAGATCTTCGAATTCGTCCGCTGAGCGTCTGCCCGGTGGTCAGGGCACCGGGGTTTCTTTGCCTGGCGCGCCCGCGTCGGACACGCCGCGAATCGTGGCGGCGCGGGTGAACCAGCTGTCGAAGAGGTCGCGGTAATGCGCGGTGCGCGGCGACCGGTCGTCCGGGGACAACCGGTCGTAGAACTCGAAGGGCCGGATCCGGTCGCCTTCGGTCCATTGCAGGTAGGAAGCGAACACGGTGCCGTCGCCGAAGCGGAAGCCGTGCACGACCGGCACGCAAGCGTAGGACTTCAGCTCGACGACGATCCCGCGCCGGCGCAGGTCCTCGGCCTCCTGTTCGAGGAACGACCGGATCCGCGCCGTGCTGCGCCGGGCCTCCGCGGCCCACTCCCCGGGCAGCTCGCCCGCCCGGTCGATGAAGTCCGGGTCGAGGCACAGCAGCGTGATGCGCCAGCCGGTGGGCCGGTCGTGCGAGGTGAGCCAGGTGGCGAGCACCGGCCAGACGGTGTTCAACGTCAGGCCGAGCACCTCGAGCCGCCGCTGCCGCCGTCCGGTCGCGGCGTTCTCCAGCGACGAGAGCACGTCGGTGAGCGAATGCGCGACGGCCTCGCGCTCGACGCCGGCCAGCCGGGTCCGCAAGCCCCGGACCTCGCGGCCCAGCTGGTAGACGGCGATGGTGGTGACCTCCAGCATCACCCCGATCAACGCGACGAGCCCGGACAGCTCGAGGCGCCCGACGTAGCGCTCGATCACCATCCGGGTCGGTTCGATCGTGACGAGGATCAGGTACACCCCGGCGAGCAGCGCCACCGAGGTCGTGACGATCTCCCAGATCTGCCGGACCCGGATGGACACCTGCGGCCGGTCCCGCCGTTTCCGCTTCACGACGCACCCGCCTTGGCCGGCAGGCGTCCCCCTGCGCGTTCGCTCACGTACCCATCGTGCCGGTGCGCGGGCTCGGCACGCTAGGGCGGACCGGGTGCTCGCCGCCGCCGGGATTCCGCTCCGGGGGAGGTACTGCTTGGAAGGCCTCGACCGGTGGCCGCGGTAATCCGAACGTTCCTGGCGCCTGCCGGGCACCGTGGGTTCGCTGGTCAGCGGAGCGGCGACCGGGCGAAGATTCCGCAGCCCGGCAGCACTATCGCCCCGAGATCCGAACGCGCCGCCGAGCGGTTCTCCGGGGTTCGCCGTTGAAACTAGTCACTGACAAGTCGGTGGCATACTCGATGCCATGGCCCGTCGTTACCATCACGGCGATCTGCGGCAAGCGGTGCTGACCGCGGCGGTCGAGGTGCTCGGCGACTCCGGTCCGGCCGCGGTCAACCTGCGCGACCTCGCCCGCCGGGTCGGGGTTTCGCACGCCGCCCCGGCGCACCATTTCGGCGACCGGTCCGGGCTGCTCACCGCGGTGGCCGCGCAAGGGTTCGACCTGCTCGCGGACACTCTCGAGGAGCTGCCGCCGTCGCCGGACCTGCTCGAGGCCGGGGTCGCGTACGTGTCGTTCGCGGTCGAGCACCGCGCGCACTTCGAGGTGATGTTCCGCCCGGAGCTGCTCCGCGGCGACGATCCGGACCTGCGGGCCGCGCAGGAGCGCAGCAATCAGGCGCTCGACTGGGCGATCGCCGGTTTCCGGGACGGAAGCGTCGATCCGGTCGTCGCCGGCGCGGCGGCCTGGTCGCTCGTGCACGGGTTCGCGACGTTGTGGCTGCAGCGCGCGCTGCCCGCGGATCTCGGCGACGACGTGGCGGCGGCTGCCCGCGCGGTGGCGGAATTGCTTGTCCGGGGCGCGAATCCGCCGCGGGGCTGAGCCTCGGCGAGCCGGCGCCGCTCGTCCGCCGTCCGGGTGATCCCGGGAACCGCGGCCCCGCCGGAGCCGTCCCATCGCCGACTTTCCCGGACCGGATGCCCTCGGCCCGGACGGCTGACATACTGGTGCGCGCGTCCGTCGAGGACGCCTGCTGGGAGGTGGACTGGGGTGAGTTCGCACCGGGTTTCGGACTGGGCAGACGTCCGTGCGCTGCACAGGAAACAGGCCGGGGAGACGCACCGGGCCGGGCGGCCGGAGACCTCGGATTCCGTGCGGGGACCGGCCGGGGCGGGCACCGCCGAGATCGTCGCGGACACCGGCGTCATCGAACTGGATCCGGCCGAAATCGCGGCGGCCGACGCGGAGCTGGAGAAGCGCCAGCAGGAGCTGACCGCCTGCCTCGAACAGGCCAAGCAGCTCGCGCATCCGCTCAAGGACGGCACCAGCCCGGTGGCGGCCCACCTGCGGCAGGCGTTCGGCGCGCGCGGGTCCGCGGACGGCGGCGCGCAGACGATTCTGCGGCAGTACCTCGACGAGCTGTCGTCCTTGCGCGAGGCGATCCGCCGGGCGAGCGCAGGGCACGTCCAGCAGGAAAGCGACGCGAAGGATTCGCTCGACGCCCTGCACCGCCGGGCGGACGAGGGGGGAGGGACGCCGGCATGAGCCGGACACCGGGCTACGAACGGCTGCCGTACGACAAGCACCGCAAGCACCGGCTGTGGAGCGAGGACCACCCGCCCACCGCCGCGCAGCGCAGGGTCCTGCGGCGCACCAAGCTCGCCCAGCGGGCCAACTTGACGGACGCGTCCTTCGGCAAGATCAATTGGAACGCCTGGGCGCACACCACGCTCTACGACATGATCATGACCGCGGACCCGGTCGCGATGGGCTCGTCCGCGCACCAATGGGGCAAGCTCGCCTACGACGTCGACTCCGCGACCGCCGAGGTGCACAAAACGGTGCAGAAGCTGCTGCTTTCCTGGCGCGGCGGCGCGGCGGGCACAGCGGCGCGGTCGGCCTCGAAGCTGACGTCCTGGGGCGCGGGCGCGAGCGAGACGATGCGCGAGGTCGGCGACAAACTCGACCACTACACGAGCGCGGTCGAGACGGCCAGGCACAAGATGCCGGAACCGGTGTTCTCCGTGGCGGAGAACCAGTTCCGCGACGGCTACGACCTCAATGCGGCCAGCGGCCCCAGCGGCGCGGTGATGATCGATCAGCTCCTCGACGACCACCTGCCCGCCAAACGCGCCGCGTCGCAGGCGAAAGCCGAGGCCGTCCGCGTGATGGAAAGCTACGAGACCTCGAGCAAGGGCGTGCACGACAAGCTGCCGCACTTCACCGGCGCGCCGAAGACCACGAACATCGACTCCGGCGACGGAACCGGCGGCAGCGGAACCGATCGCGGGCAATGGCTTTCGCGCGGTTCCGGGGCATCGGGCAGCGACGCGACCACGGCGTCGTCGGTCGTGCCGGGCGATGCGGGGCAGCTCGCGGGCGGTCCGTTCGGCGGGACGGCCGGAACGCCGGGTTCCGCCGGTGCTTTCGGGAGCGGTTCCGCCGGCGCGCTCGGCGGCAACGGCTCCGGAAGCGGCGGTTCGCTGCCCGGCGGGACGCCCGGCGGTCCGCTGGGCGGGATGGCCGGGTCCGGCGGCGCGGCGGCCGGGGCCGCGGCGGGCGCGCGCGGCGGCAGCCCGATGTCCGGCGGGTTCCTCCCGCCGATGTCCGGCCAGCGCGGCGAAGGCGCCGAGGACCACCACAACCGCTACACCAAGGGCAGTGCGTTCGATTTCCTCGAGGATCTGCCGGACGCGTACCCGCCCGTGCTGGGCGAGTGACGGCGCGGATGGCCAGACACCTCCCCGAGGTCGGCGGGATCGCGCTCTCGCACCTGGAATTCGACCTGCTGTGGTCGGATTTCGACCTCGGCCCCGCGCCGTATCCGCTGGACGTGCCCTCGCACGGCCAGACGATGGAAGAGCGCGACGGACTCGGAACCGAGGTCGCGGAAAGCCTCGCCGCGGCCGGGCTGCTCGACGACGAGGACGAACCGCACCCCCGGCTCGGCCAGGTGTTCGCGGTGCTGGCCGCACCGGCGTTTTCGGTCGACCTGCTGGTGTTCCGCGAACCGCCGCTGCGCGCGCTCGCCGCGGCCGGGCGCACCCTGGGCGTGCTGGCCGTTCTCGACGCGGGCGAACTCGCGTTGCGGCCGTGCCTGCCTGAGGACGTCCCGCAGCTCGCGGCGGGCGTCGTAGGGGCCGCCGAACCGGGGCCCGGCACCGCGGTGCGGTTGCCGCGCGAGGCGTTTTCCGAGGCTATGCAAGCGTTTGCGGACCACGGGCACGCCGCGTTCGAGCGAGTGCTCGGCCGGGCCGGTCTCGCCGGTCGCGATCTGCGCGCGATTTCGACCCTCGTCACCACGCCGCGCGTCGCGTACGGCCAGTTCGCGGTCAATGGTCCGGGCGGTCGTTCGCCGGTGGTCGCCTGGTATGACACCGAAGCCGGTCGGTACGGCGCGGTCGTCCGGGAAAGCGCGGGCACGAAGTGGGTCACGGTCGCGCCCGCGGACCACGCGTGGCTCGCGGACCGGATGCGGGAACTCGGGCGCGGGGTGTCGTCCGATCGGGGGACTAGGGAACCGGAAGACGAAGTGTTCCGTCTCACTTAGGGCAGCGGCGAAGCGCCCTGCTGAAGGGGGCAGGAGATGACCAAGTTGTCGGCCGAGGAGATCGCCCAGCACGCGTACCGGGCCGGGTTCCGCGGGCACGCGCTGACCACCGCGGTCGCGGTGGCGCTGGCGGAATCGGGCGGGAACACCCGCGCGCACAACGGGACCCCGCCGGACAATTCGTACGGTTTGTGGCAGGTCAACATGCTCGGCTCCCTCGGTCCCGCCCGTCGCCACGAGTTCCACCTGCACTCCAACGACGAACTGTTCGACGCGGACGAGAACGCCAAGGCCGCCTGGGCGATCTCCGGGCACGGCAAGAGTTTCCAGCCGTGGTCCACCTACACCAACGGCGCGTACAAGAGCCATCTCGCCGCCGCGCGCAAGGCCGCCGAGGACGTCACCCGGCACCACGGCAAGGGCGGGCACCACCCGCGCAAACCCGCGAAGCCGCACCACGGCAAGGACGGCGGGTTCACAGCCGATCTCGAACAGTTCCTCGCCTACGAGCGCACCACCGAGCACGTCGCGAACGAACTGGTGTCGGTCGGCAGGAAGACGGTGCACCGGGTCACCGGGATCGCGAAGGACAGCTTCGGGAAGGTCGGCCAGGAAACCGGATTCTCCGACGCGCTGGGGGATTTCAGCCGTTCGCTGGAATCGCAGGTGCGGGTCACCGGGGCGCACGCGCGCACGCTGAGCGCCTCGGTTTTCCGGGCGCGGCAGGCCTACGCGGGCGCTGATTCGGACGCGAGCGCGGCGATCCGCGAGCACGACATCAAGGGCATTCTGGGCTGAGGGGGAATCCGTGCTGGACACCGCAGGGGTCGCGACGCTGTTCGCGGACGAGATGAAAACGCACCACGGCAAACTCCAGGGCAAGGCCGCGGACTCGCAGGCCGCGCAGCAGGCGCTGCAGCGCGCCGCGCACGAGATCACCGAACAGTACGAGGCGCAGCGCAAAGCCGCGCACGCACTGCTGAACACCTGGCACAGCAAGGCGAATCCGGCCTTCGAGCACGACACCGGCAAGTTCGGCCGCGACCTCAAGGTCACCGCGCGGGCGAGCACGCACGGGGCCAAGGTGGTCAGCGAGGTCACCGACGCGCTCGCCGGGCGGCACCAGGCCACCGGCAAGCTGATCGACGAGTTCGTCGCGAAGGCGCGCAAGATCATCGACGCCGGATATGTCCTGGCGCGCAACGGAAGCCCCGCCGCGCTGCTGATGGCGATCGGAGACGTGGCCGATCTGGCGGGCAAGTACCTGAAGGAATCCGGCGGGCACCTGAAGAACGCCCGCGCGGAGATGGAAGAGGCGGCCCGGAAGCTGCGCGCGCTGCAGCAGGACCTGAACCACGACGGCGTGGCCGACCCGGGCGGGACGCACCGCGCCAAGCCGAAACCCGGGGGCCACCGCGCGCACGAGCAGCACAAGAAGCACGAAGCGCACAAAAAGCACGAGCAGCACCACGGCGGCACGCACGCGAGCCACAGCAAGAAGGTCGACAAGATCCTCGACCACGCGCGGGACAACCTCGGTTACCACGAGGGTCCGAACAACCGGAACAAGTGGGGCCCGACCGGGCAGCCGTGGTGCGCGTACTTCGCGACGTCGATGTGGCGTTCGGCCGGAGTGGACATCCCGAAGTACGGCTTCACCGGCGACGTCTACAAGTGGGGCCAGCGCCACCACCTCGCCTACGACCGCGCCGCGCTCGCGCACAACGCGCGTCCCGGCGACACCATCCTGTTCGGCGACGGCCCGTCGTGGGGGCACAGCCACCACATCGGGATCATCGAAAAGGTCGAGGGCAACAAGATCACCACGATCGAGGGCAACGCGAACGACCAGGTCGAGCGCCTCACGTACACGCTGCCGCGCGATCTGCACAAGTTCTACGGCGGGGTGCACCCGAAGTGAGCATCACGGGCACGGCGCGGCACGGCGGGGTGACGGTCGAGGTCGCCCCCGGCGGAGCGCTGCGCACTCTGGAACTCACCGCGGGCGCTCTGCGCGGCGGCGGTCCCCGGCTGGCGGACGCGATCCTGCGCGCGGTGCGCGAGGCCGCCGCCGAGGCCAATGAACGCGCCCGCCGCGCCTTGGAAGCCGAACTGGGCGCTCTCGGCGGTCCCGGCGGGCTCAGCGGCGCCGAACTGAGCAGTCTCGGCCTCGGCGCCGAACAGGATCTGGCGGACCGCGCCGAAGACACCACACCGGACACGTGGAGAGTGTGATGGCGGAGGTGCGGCGGGGGAGCACAGCTGGTCAGGTCAACGGTTTTCCTGCGGACACTGGAAAGTGGGGCGCGAGCGAGGCAGCCGGCAGCGAGCCGGAGCCCCGCGGGCGTACGGACGAGGTTCCGGCCGCGCTGCCCGGCAGCGACGAGCCCGGGACTCCGCACGAGTCTTGGGCGTTGGGCGAGGTTCGGGAGTCTGGCGGGGGTGAGCCTGGGGTTCTGCGTGAGTCTTGGGTGTCGGGCGAGGTTCGGGAGTCTGGCGGGGGTGAGCCTGGGGTTCTGCGTGAGTCTTGGGTGTCGGGCGAGTTCCGGGAGTCCGGCGGGGGTGAGCCTGGGATTCCGCACGAGTCCTGGGCATCGGGCGAGCTTCGGGAGTCGGGCGGGGGCGGGTCCGGGGATCCGCGCGAGTCCCGCGCACCGGATGAGCTCCGAGAGCCCGGCGGGGCCGAACGGGGAATCGACGAGCTGATCGAGATCGCCGAAGAGATCCCGGAGCGGCTGGGCCTGTCCGCGGGCCTGGCCGCGATCCGCGCGACAGCCGGTGGCGAGGGAGTGAGCGTCACGGTGAACGTGCACGGCATGCTCGTGCACCTGGACATCGGCGAGTCCGCGCTCGAACTGGGCCCGGACGCGCTGGCCGCGGAGATCTCGCGGCTCAGCGTCGAAGCCGGCACGCGGGCGTTGCACCAGGGCCTGCGGGCCGTCCGCGCGGGATGCGTTCCGGCGGTCGCGGCGGCTGTCGAAGACGCGTTGGCGCTGGGCGAAGATCCGGAGCCACCCGCGGCTCCGAAGCCCGACCGCGCCGCGACGCGCGGGTCTGAACCGGCTAGGCGGCGTCCGGCTCCGGACAGCCAAGACGACGAAGGGTTCGTGCTCAAGCCGGTCAAGGACTGAGCGTCGGGTGCGCCGCCCGGCGGCAGCGCGCCGCGGCGGAGGCCACAACCCGCCCTCGGTGCGTCCCCGAGCGCTTGTCCCCGGCCGGTGCCATCCTGGGAGGCATGACCCACTACGCACTGACCCAGTCCGTGGCGATCGCGACTGATCTCGAGGCCAAGGGATTCCTCGGCACGGTCGGCAAGATCGCCGCCGCCACCATCATTTTCTTCGTCGCGATCGGCCTGATCGTCGGGCTCATCCTCGGCTACTTCATCGGCCGTTCGGTCGGACGGCGCCAGGGCAGCGGCGGCTGATCGGGTTAACCCGGCTGTCCGGAACGGGACAGAACCGCGCGCGGGCCTTCACCGGCGCCCGCGCGAGTTCTTATCCTGGGCGGAAATTCACCCAGGCGAGGGGACGAGTCCATGCGGACCGTGCTCGTAGTGCTGCTCGTGTTCGCCTCGTTGACCGTCCCGCGCGCGACCGCTGCGGTGTGCGCGCTTTCCTGCGATCCGCTCGATCCGTCGCGGGCCGCGCAGGAGAGTTTTCCCTTGCCGGACAAGGACATCAACGGCCGGGTGCTGCGGCTGCACGTCTCCGATCAGGACGGCATGGCCTGGGCGAGCATCGACAACGGCCGCACCGGCGACGCGGTCTGGCTCGACCGGTCGTGGGACGGCGGCGCCACCTGGGACGGTCTGCTGGGCAAAGCGAGCATTCCGGACACGTGGACCGGCACCCGCACGCTCATGTACAACCTCACTGACCCGGTCGGCCACCGCCGCGGTCTGCTCCGTGCCTGCGGCGACGCGCAAGCCGTCGCGTGCACGGCCTGGATCTACCCGACCGTCTGCGACACTGCCTGCGACGGTTCCGCTCCGACATCCGGCGACAACCAGCCGGTGGCACCCGCGACGATCTTCGGCCGCTCCGTCCGGCTGCACTTCGACGACCGCGGCATGTCCTGGGCCAGCATCGATTCCGGCGGCTCGGGCGACGAGATCTGGCTGGACCGGTCCTGGGACGCAGGCGCGACCTTGCCGGACGGTTCATCGCTCGGCCGCACGAGCGTCCCCGTCGGTGCGACCACGACACAGACCGCGACCTTCGCCGCTCGAGATCCACGCGGACGGATGAACGGCGGTGCCGTTCGGGCGTGCGGCCGGGAAGCCGCGCACCAGGAGGGTGCTTGCACCGAGTGGGCACGTCCCGCTCAGTCGCGCGTCGCCGCGGGTGTCGACGCTTTGCTGTGGTCGCAAGACCTTTACCGAGCCTGGTGGCCGTCGAGCTGGTGGAACTCGGCGGTCGCGGTGACCGTACTGGCGAATTCCGGAGTCTCCGGGCTGGATCCGGTCCTGGCGCGGGTCTTCGACGTGAACCGCTCCGCCTTCCCCGCCGGCGCACGCAGCTCCGACCCGATCGACGGCGACTTCATCAGCCGAGCCGTCGACGACACCGCATGGTGGGGCCTGGCGTGGCTCGCGGCGTACGACCGTACGCACGATGCGCGTTATCTCGCCGAAGCCACGAAAATCGCCGACTACGTGCACGGTTTCTGGGATACCGGCACCTGCGGCGGGGGAGTGTGGTGGGATCGCGAACGGACGTACAAGAACGCCGTCACCAGCGGTCTCTACCTTCGTCTCGCCGCTGCTCTGCACCGCCGCCTGGACGGGGACACCGAATGGCTGGCCCGCGCTCGTGAAGCTGGGGACTGGTACCTGCGAAGCGGCCTGATCAACTCAGTCGGCTTGGTCAACGACGGTCTCACTTCGGGCTGTGCGAACAACGGCCAGACCGTCTGGACCTACAATCAGGGCCTGGCCATCGGCGGCTTCACCGAGCTTTGGCGGGCGACCGGTGATCAGTCCTATGTGGACGCTGCGCGTCGGCTGGCGGACGCGGCGATGACTGGCCTCACTTCGGGCGGAGTACTGGTGGAATCGTGTGACACCGGTTCGTGCGATGACAATCAGAAGCAGTTCAAGGGCATTCTCATGCGGTACTTCGGCGATCTAGCTTCGGCGACTGGGGAGTCGAAGTACCGTGATTTCGTGCGGCAGCAAGCGGATTCGGTGTGGTCGCGGGATCGGGACTCGCTGAACCGTTTTGGCGAACGGTGGGCTGGCGGTGCGTCGAACGTGGTGGATTGGCGGACTCAGGCTTCGGGGCTGGAGGCGTTGATCGCCGCTGCCGCGCAGTAGGTTCCGTTGCGCCACACGCGCTGGATGTCGAGGGTGGCGCCGAGGGAGACCGTCGGGTCGCCGGTGACCATGGTGAGGTCCGCACGGAGACCAGATTTGATCCGGCCGCGGTCAGTCAGTCCGAAGCGCTTCGCCGGGAGGGATGTCGCTGCTCGCAGGGCTTCCGCCGGGGTGAATCCCGCGTCCGTGAGGAGCCGCAGCTCACCGTGCAGGCTGGCTCCGTGAGCCATTCCCGGTGCGCCGAGATGCGCCGCGTCCGTGCCCGCGAGGATGTCGACCCCGGCTTCCCGCAGCGCGGCTAGTGTTTCCAGCGCATAGTCGAAGTGCTTGCGGGGACTGGTGCTCATCGTGCCGGACAGATTTTCTCGCCACTCCGGCGTCAGCTTCGGGTAAACCCGCTGATCCTCGGCAAGTCGGCGACCGACCGGTTCACCGGTGATCGACGCGAGCACCGTCAAGGTGGGAATCACGAAGGTGTTGCTGGCAGCGATCTTCTCGACCAACTCCGCGCTGTGCGGCCGGTCGGCGAAGAGATGAGTGAGCCCGTCGACTCCCGCGTCGACAACCTGTTCCACTGTCTCGACGGTCATCGCGTGCGCCAACACCATTCTCCCGCGCCGGTGGCTTTCGCGAACCGTCGCCTCGACCAACTCAGGAGTGAGACGGGGCAGCGTGGCATCCCCGAACAGCCGTCCGTCCTCGACTAGGACCTTGAGATAGTCGGCCCCCTCAGCGATCCTTGCCTCGACAAACGCCGCGACCTCCTCCGGCCGGGTCGCAGTCGGCCACGGCGGGTCGCCTTCGCCCTTGCGCAGCTGATGCGGATGCCCGCCTTCGGGGGTGAGCCCGATGGAGGGAGAGCGCACGTCGGCGAGATCATTCGAGGCTGAGACTTGGCGGCGCAACGGAATCATCTGCTCTGGCATCGAGAGCATGTCGAATTCCGTGGTGACTCCGAACGCCAGCGCCTGCCTGAGCGACTGCGCGTCGGTGTGCGTGTGGGAGTCGACAAGGCCGGGCAGGAGGGTGGCCCCGGTGCCGTCGATGACCTCGACCCCGTCGGGACGGTCGCCTCCGACGCTGGCGATCCTTCCGTCGGCGACCTCGACGTGCACGATGCCCAGCGAGGTTTCGCCGTCGAAGACGCGTGCGCCAGTGATGACGAAGTGATCCACGGAGACTCCTGGCAGGTCGTGCGACGGTGACTCCGGAACCGTAAGCGGCGGTGGTTTTGGTGCCAAGAAGGCACTTTTCGGGTAGCTGGTGAGGTCGAGGTAACCCGGGTGCGGCCCTCGTCGGCGTCGAGAAGCTGCGCGGGCACAGGGAAAGCCCGGACGTCCCGCCGGAATGCCCGGGCCGGTCAGTGGCCGGTCAGGAGGGAGTGTTCCACTTCTGGTCAGCGGATCCCGTGCGGTCGCGCAACGCGAGGCGAGTGCTTTCGGCCGTCGCGCCGCCCTTGGTGCCCAGACAGCGGACCGAAGCGGGGTTCAGGATGGTGCCGTCGCCGCGGATTTGCCAGTTTGCGCGGCGGAACCGTCGCAATCCCACAGTTCGGCGAGGTCTCCGCAGCCACTTGTCCAGCGAGCGTTACCGGGGGCCGCTCGGGCATTTCCGGGGTGCGGCATGCGGGAATCGACGGCACGGAGGTTTGAGTGCTCTCCCGCCACGGCGGGGACCCTGCGCCGTAGCGGGCCGACGGCCCGGCCAGTTCGCGGCGGCGGTGCCGTGCACCTAGGCCACGTGTCCGGTGCACGCAGTTCCAGGCAAGCCGCCCGCAGGGGAGAGGCTTGTCCGGCGGTCCCCGGCCTCACTCGCTCAGCCCGAGAACCCCCGCTGACCAGCCGCCTCCATCACTCACCACAGCCGCTCAACCTCGGCAAACGCCTCTTGCCCACCTGCCATGCGTGATGTATACATCTTGTCCATGAGCAGTGTACGACAGGCTGGGCGGGCCGGGTCCGCGCAGGACGTCACCTATCGGTTCCTCAAGCAGCGCATCGCCGAGCTTCCGCGCGACGGCGGCACCTTCCTGACCGAATCGGAGGTCGCCGAGGCAGCGGGCACGTCCCGTACTCCGGTGCGGGAGGCTCTGCTGCGGCTCGAAGCCGAGGGGTTCCTCGAGATCGTGCCGAAGAAGGGCGCGTTCGTGCCGCCGATCTCCGACGCGGAGGTGCGGGCGGTGATGGAGGCGCGCGAGCTGGTCGAGGATTCGTGCGTCCGCAAGCTCGCCGAGCGCGTCGACGACGCTTTCCTCGCTGAGCTGGACGACATTCTCGCCAAGCAGCGCGAAGTGGTCGACGAACCGGTGCGGTTCATCGAGTTCGACCGTGCGTTCCACCGGGCGATCGTGCGGCGGGCGGGGAATCCGGTGCTGGCCGAGTTCTACGAATCGTTGCGGGACCGGCAGGTCCGAATGGGGTTGCGCGCGGTCGCGGGCAGCGAAACCCGGGCCGAAACAGTACTGGCTGAGCACGCGGCGATCGTCGAAGCGCTCCGCGGCGGCGAGGCGGCGGCGGCTGGAGAAGCGCTGGCGAAGCATCTCTCCAGCACGATGACGGCGTTGCGGGTCGGGGAGCGGCTGTGAAGGTCGCGCTGGTGCAGCTGGCCAGCCCGCCGGACGAGACGGCCGCGGACCGCCGGGTGCGGGCCGGGCAGCTCGCGGAGTCGGCGCGCGGGGCCGAGCTGGTCGTGCTGCCGGAGTTGTGGGCTGCCGGGTATTTCTCGTTCGACGCGTACCCGGACGAGGCGGAAACCCTTGACGGGCCGACGGTGGCGGCGGGACGTGAGTGGGCGCGCAGCCTGGGTGCGTATGTGCATCTCGGCAGCCTCGTGGAGCGGGACGCGGCCGGGCGGCTGTTCAATACCGCGGTGTTGCTCGCGCCGGACGGCACGATCGCGCATACCTATCGCAAGGTGCACGTCTTCGGGTACGCCTCGCGCGAGGCGGAACTGCTCACGCCGGGGGACACGCTCAGCGTCGCGGAAACAGAACTCGGGCCGATCGGCGCGACGACCTGTTACGACCTGCGGTTTCCCGAGCTGTGGCGCGGCCTCGTGGACCGCGGCGCGAAGACGGTCGTGGTTCCGGCCGCGTGGCCGGCGGCGCGGCGCGAGCACTGGCGGATGTTCACCTCGTGCCGTGCGGTGGAAGAGCAGGTCGTGGTGATCGCGGTGAACGCCGCCGGCACGCAGCACGGCGGCGTCGAGCTGGCCGGTACCAGCCGGATCGTCGATCCGTGGGGCACCGTGCTGGCGGAGGCGGGCAGCGGCGAGGAAGTGCTGCGCTGCGAAATTGACCAATCCATTGTGGACACAGTGCGGGCGGAGTTCCCGGTGCTGGCCGATCGGCGGTGGCCGGTGTCCACACCAGACTTCATGGGAGCGGGAGTATGAACACAATTGCCCTGCACGTCGCGGGAACCGGGGAGGAACTGGCGTTCACTCCGGCGCGGCTGGTGGTGGCCGGGTACACCGGGAGCGACGAGGCCGCGGTCGAGGAGCACATCGCCGAACTGGCGGCGATCGGCGTCCCGCGGCCGGAATCGGTGCCCGCGTTCTATCACCTGGATCCGGAATTGCTGACGACCGAGCCGGTGGTCGGCGTGAGCGCGCCGGGGACGTCCGGCGAGGTCGAGCCGGTGCTGATCCGGCATCGGGGAAGGTACTTCCTCGGGGTCGGGTCCGATCACACTGATCGTGATCTGGAGCGGGACGGGGTCGCACTGTCCAAAGCGGCCTGTCCGAAGCCGCTCGGCGAAGTGGTCGCCGAGCTCGGGTCCGAAGTGTCCATTCCGGGCTGGGACCACGTGGTCGCGGACTCCAGTGTGGACGGTTGCCCGTATCAGAAGGGGGAACTGGCCGCGCTGCGGCATCCGGCGGATCTGCTCGACCGGCTCGGCCCGGTCGACGGCGACTTCGCGCTGTACTGCGGCACTTTGCCGCTGCTCGGCGGCGAGTTCACCTACGGCGCGTACTGGCGCATCCACCTGGAACTGCCCGGCGGCCCGACCCTGACCCACGCGTACGAAACGAAACAGAGGAGCGAGTGATGCGCAGCGGAGCCGACTATCTGGCCGCATTGAAAGGCCCCCGGCGGATCTACCTCGACGGCGCGCCGGTCGAGGACGTCGCCCACCATCCGGCGTTCGCGCCGATCGCGAAGACCATCGCGGAACTGTTCGACCTCGCGGCCGACCCGGAGTCCGGCATCTCGGTCGCCGACGAGGCGACCGGGTCCACCGTGAACCGTCTCTTCACGCCGCCGCGCAGCCGCGAAGACCTGAAGGCCTACCGCGAAGCGGCGACCACCTGGGCGCGGCACACGCACGGCTGGGTCGGCCGCAGCCCGGACCACGTCGGCGCGTTCGTCGCGGCGTTCTCCGCGCACCCGGAGGCGTTTTCGCAAGGGGAGCGGGACTTTTCCGCCAACATCGCGGCCTACCACAAGCGCGTGCTGGAGGAGAATCTGTACGTCTCCTACGCGATCATTCCGCCGCAGGTTTCGCGGGCGACCACTGCGCACGCCTGGGAAGGCGACCTGATCCAGGCGGGTGTCGCGGAGGAGCGCGAGGACGGCATCGTGATCCGCGGCGCGCAGATGCTCGCGACCGGCGGCGCGGTGGCCGACGAGATCTTCGTGTCCTGCATCAAGCCGCTCGGCCCGGAGGACGCCGACTTCGCGCTCGGTTTCGCGGTTCCTGTTGACGCAGAAGGACTTAAGCTCTACTGCCGTCGTCCGTACGCCCCGGCCGCCACGAGTGAATACGACTACCCGCTCACCTCGCGCTACGACGAAACCGATGCGCTGGTGGTCTTCGACGACGTCTTCATTCCGTGGGACCGCGTGTTCGTCTACCGGGATGTCGCGGGTTTGCGGCGGCAATTCTTCGACACCGGCGCGCACGTGTTCGGCAACTGGCAGGCGCAGATCCGGTTCATGGTGAAGACGCAGTTCATCGCCGGGCTCGCGCGCAAGGTCGCGGCGGTCAACGGAGTCGACAAGTTCCCCGGCGTGGTCGAAAAACTCGGCGAGCTGGCGAGTCTGTCGTCCATTGTGGAATCCGCGGTGCTGGCCGCGGAATACACCGCGGAACCGGACAGCAACGGCATGTGGCGGCCCGGCTCCCGCGCGGTGTACGGCGCGATGGGGCTGCAGGCCGAGCTGTACCCGCGGCTGCTCGCGATCCTGCGCGACCTGGTCGGCGGCGGGGTGCTGCAGGTGCCCTCCAGCGTCGCGGACCTGACGAACCCGGAGACCCGCGCCGATATCGACAAATACATTTACAGCCCGTCCGCGCCCGCGGAGGAGAGGGTGAAGCTGTTCAAGCTCGCCTGGGACGTCGTCGGCAGCGAATTCGCTGGACGCCACCACCAGTACGAGATGTTCTACGCCGGCGCGCCGTTCGTGGTGAAGGGCTACGCCTTCCGCAACTACGGCTTCGACGGCGCGCTCAGCGACATCGACGCCTTCCTCTCCAGCTACGACCTCGACGGAGCGATCACCCGATGAACAAACCGGAACACGAATTCTTCCCGGTGACCGACGTCGCTTTCACGGTCTGCCCCGGCGACGACCCGAAGATCACCGAGCGAATCCTCGCCAAGGACCCGGAAACCGGTGTGGCGACGCGGATCCTGCGTTACGAGCCGGGTGCCGATTCGACGCCGATGGGCGTGCAGAAACACGATTTCTGGGAGGAGGTCTACATTCTCGAAGGCTCGTTCACCGACCTCACGCTCGGCCGGACGTTCACCGCGGGGATGTACGCCTGCCGTCCGCCGGGCATGCCGCACGGCCCGTGGCGGACCGACGAGGGGGTCGTCACGTTCGAGGTCCGCTACCCCGCCTGAACCCGCTCGTGAGTGCCTATCCCGGTTCTAACCGGCATAGGCACTCACGAGCCCCCTTCGCAAGGAGACCCCCATGCTCACCACTTCGTCGACTTCCTCGGCCGAGGTCGACCCGATGACGATGCGCCGCACGATGGGGCGGTTCGCCACCGGCGTCGCGGTGGTCACCACCCGGGCGGCGGGGGTGCCGCACGGGATGACCGTCAACTCGCTGACGTCGGTGTCGCTCGACCCGCCGCTGCTGCTGGTGTGCCTGACGACCGGCGCGCGCAGTACCGACGCGGTCGTCGAGGCGGGCCGGTTCGCGGTCAACATCCTGTCCGCGCGCCAAGAACAGCTCGCGCTGCGCTTCGCCCGCCGCGGCGAGGACCACTTCGCCGGGCTGGAGGTGACCGAGGGCCGCCATCGCGTGCCGGTGATCCCGGACGCCTTCGCGCACCTCGAATGCGACGTCGAGCGGCATCTGGTCGCCGGCGACCACGTGGTCGTGTTCGGGCACGTGCGCAGCGTGTGCGAGCGCGACGGCGAACCGCTGGCGTTCCACGGTGGACGGTTCGCGGACCTCGCTGACCGGGCCAACGAGCCCGTGCACTGGTTCTTCTGAGGCAGTTCCCAAGGGGGGAATACGCCTCGATGGCTGCGCCAACAGCCACCGAGGCTTCCGGCATCAGCACTTCATCCGCGTCACGGACCCTCCGACCACAGGAGCCGAAATGGCCGATACCTCTCGCGAACGTAACAGAAAACGCCCGCACACGCGGCTGGGGGTGGTGGCGGCGTCGAGTCTCGCCGGCACCGCCGTCGAATGGTACGACTTCTTTCTGTACGGCACCGCGTCCACTTTGGTCTTCAACAAACTGTATTTCCCTTCGCACGACCCGTTGGTCGGCACAGTTCTCGCCTTCGCCACTTACGCGGTCGGCTTCCTCGCCCGTCCGCTGGGCGCGGTGGTGCTCGGCCACCTCGGCGACCGCAAAGGACGGCGGTCGACGCTCATCGCCAGTCTGCTGCTGATGGGTGCTTCGACGTTCTTGATCGCTTTGCTGCCCACTTACGAGGCGGTCGGCGTGCTTGCGCCGCTGCTGCTCGTTGTCTGCCGCCTGGTTCAAGGGTTTGCGCTCGGTGGCGAGTGGGGAGGAGCGGTGCTGCTGGTGTCCGAGCATGGCGGCAGCGCGCGTCGGGCGTTCTGGTCTTCGTGGCCGAATGTCGGGCCGCCGCTGGGAAATCTGCTCGCCGCCGGTGTGCTGGCGGTGCTCGGCGCGGTGATGCCCTCGGCCGAGTTCCTGTCGTGGGGCTGGCGGATCGCGTTCGGGTTGTCCGCGGTGCTGGTCCTGATCGGGTTGTGGCTGCGGCTTTATGTCGCGGAAACGCCGTTGTTCAAGGATGCGCCGAAGCCTGAGGGGCTGCCTGCGGGGGTGGTGGTCCGCAAGCATTGGCGCAGTGTGCTTCTCGCCGCGGCAACGCGTTTCGGAGAGAATGCCGGGTTCTATCTGTTCTCGTTGTTTGTCATCACTTACGTCACGACTGTGCTCAAAATGGACAGTTCGGTCGGGCTGACGGCGGTGCTGGTCGGGCAGGCGTGCGCGGTGGTGACGATCCCGCTGTTCGCCCTGCTGGCCGACCGGATCGGACGGCGGCCGATCTACGTCGTGGCTTCCGTGGCGACGATCGTGTGGGCGTTCGTGTTCTTCGCGCTGGTCGACACGCGGAGTCCGGGCTTGATCACGATCGCGGTGGCCGGCGGGTTGCTGATCTTCGCCGCGTACAGTTCGGTGATCGGGGCGTTCTTCGCGGAACTGTTCCCGACTGAGGTGCGGTACTCCGGGGTTTCGCTGGCTTACAACCTGGCCTCGGTGCTGGCCGGGTCGCTCGCGCCGATCATCGCGATCGGGTTGTACGCGAAGTTCGGCACCGGGTATGCGATCGGGGTCTATCTGGCGGTGATGGGGTTGATTTCGCTCGTGGGTTCGCTGCTGGCCAAGGAGACGAAGTCGGTGGATCTTGGTGCGGTGGCCGGGAAAGCGAAGGAGGAAGTCCGTGCACCCGTTGAATGAGTATTTGGCCGCTTACGGTCGTGGCGAGGAGGACCTTAGGCGTGCCGGGCGGCCGACGTGCCGGTGCTGTACACCGAGCACACGATCGCTCCGGTGCGATCACGGAGGGAACCCCTGGAGCGAAGCTGTACCACGGGTTGGATTCGCAGCAGAAGTTGGTGAGCGTGCTGCACACGATCAACGTCTGCGGACGTCAACGCGACTGACAACGCCGAAGCATGGCCGCGCTGAGCGAAAGCGATACCCTTCACCACGAAGCAAAACTCAAGACAGCGCCTTGACGTCCAGCAATTGATTCACATGCGCAGTGAGCGCCGCGGCCTGGTCGAGATCGATTTCCCGGAACGTCACCGTATCCCGGCCAGGCCGGAGCTGGCCGACCTTCCACAGCGAGGCCGACGCGACAGTGGCGATCACCGCGAACCCGCCGGAGGTATTGCTGTCCGGCCCCAGCACGGTGAGCACGTCGCCGTAGGCCAGGATGCCGCCGGGCGGGTAGCTGGAGTCCAGGAGGTTCGACGGGTGCCCGCCCGCCACGTCGCCGGACGGGCGGGCCCAGCGGAAGCGGTGCGGGTTGAATCGGATGCCCACCCGGTCCGAGCTCAGGTCGCAGCGCCACGACGCGGCCAGGAAGTCGGCGAAATCCTCCGCGGTCAGGAAATCCGGGTCGGCGTGCGGGCCGCGGAGGATTTCGATTTCCCACGCCGTCGGGTAGGTCGGACGCAGGGAGACCGGGAGGCGGCGCGGGCGGGAAGGAGTCGACGGGAAAGTGTCGAGGATGTCCGCGCGTTCGAGGGCTCGGCCGTCGAGACCGCCGATGCCCGCCAGGAGGAAGGTGGAGCGGGAGCCGAAGACCTCGGGCACGGCGATGCCGCCGGACAGCGCCAGGTACAGCCGGTGTCCGGGGCCGCGCAGCACCTCGCAGGCGAGGACGTCGCCGGTTTCCACCGGGACTGATTCCCATTGCGGGACGGTGGATCCGTTCAAGGTGACGGAGGTTTCCGGTCCGGTGACGGCGATTCGGCCGGGAGCGAGGACGCCTGCTTGGAATCGGCCGAGCGGGATTTCCAGGGCGGCCGCGCCGGGACGGTTGCCCACGAGAAGATTCGCCAGGCGGAAGGCGAGCGAATCGACGGGGCCGGAAGGGAAGAAACCCAATGACTGCCTGCCGCGCCGGCCCGGGTAATCCTGCACGGTGGTTTGCAGGCCGGGTTCCAGCACTTCCAACGCCGCGGTCTGAGTCACGGGATTTTCACCAGTTCCTGCGCGGCGACGCGGTCCGCCCGTCGTTTGGCTGCTTCGGCGGCGATGACCGGATCGGCTTGGACGGCGAGGTGGTCGGCGACCGCGTACCGGCCGGGTTCGATGTCGTAGTCGTAGCGGCCTTCGAAAACCTGCCTGCGCAATTCGATCAGTTCCGCCTCTTCGACGCGGTAGAAGGAAATCCGGTCGCCGGGGTGGATCAGGATCGGGTCCGCCCGGTGCGCGCGCGGGCGGCGCACGAGGTCGCAGATCGGCAGCGTCCGGCCGAAAAGCTGGTACGAGCCCGGCGATTCGATCGGGTGGACGACCAGGCATGGCCCGCCGAACGCGACGGCGCCTTCAGGGGTCCAGGAGCGCGCGGGGTTGTATTTCGGGGCGACCAGTTCGGACCGCGGGTCGAGGGGGAGCAGCGAAGGCAGGCCGGGGTAGAAGCCGGTGAACGCGTTCCACCACTCGGATTCCAGGACCCGCGAATACAGCGCCTCGCGATTCGGCAGGCCATTGGAGCGCACGAGATAGTCGACGTTGTTGCCGTCGAGGACATTCGGCGCGTCCGGGCGCGTGGTGATCTGGTAGCGCTCCACGGCCTCCCGCGACGTCGAATCGTCGAACGCGATCGGGAGTTTCACCCGGCGGCTCGGCAGGACGAGCGAGCCGGGTTCGGGGATTTCTTGGTGCAGCCGGTCCATGGCGGCGATCACGGCGTCGTGCTGGATTGTTTCCGGGTCGTAGTGCACGAGGAGCGAACGCAGTCCCGGCGCGACTTCCAGGATGCCGCGCACCGGGTTTTCCTCGAGGTGTCGGGCGGAGGCGTGCGCGAAGAAGTTGAGCCCGAGGTCGACCGGCAGTGGCGGTCCGTACTCGACGAGCAGCGCGCGATCGCCCGCGGTCCGGTACGTGACGTCCGGCCGGGCCGGGGCGGGTGCGGGCATCGAGATCTCTTTCCGTTGTGCCGCCGGACATCCGCGGGCGGGGAAGTCCGATCGGGACGGTTTCTACCCACCAGCACCGGGTTTTGTCCAGAACGTTGGTTCGTCCGGGTGGCGATCGCCCGGCAGCCGGGCGGACCGCCGGTTACACTTCCGGCCGCCCGATCCGTCCCCGGGAGACACCATGCCGCTTACCGTCCAGATGCTGCTCGAACGCGGCGAACACGGTCTCGAACTCGCCGCCGAGGGTGCGCCTGGCGCGCTCGACCGGGCGGTTACGTGGGCGTTGATCAGCGAGCTGCCGGATCCGTCGCCGTATCTCGAGGGCGGCGAGCTCGTGCTTACCACTGGATCCCGGCTTGCGCTGGGGGAGGCGGGCAGCCGGGAGTATGTGGACCGGCTCGTGGCGGGTGGTGCGGTGGCGCTGGGGTTTGGGGCCAGTTCGTTCTATCAGGAGGTGCCTGGGGCGCTGGTTGAGGCGGCCAGCGAAGTTGGGTTGCCGGTGCTGGCGGTGCCTGCGACGACTCGGTTTGCTGCGTTGAGTCGGCTTGTTGCCGGGCATCTGTCTGACGAGCGGCAGCGGGAGTTGAACTACGCGGTTTCGGCGCAGCGGGATTTGACTCGGGCGTCGCTGTCGCCGTACTCGGCTCGGGCGATCGCGGAGCGGCTGGCTAAGGCGGTGCGGGGGTGGACGTTGCTGCTCGACGCTGCTGGCGGGTTTCGGGCGGGGGTGCCCGCGGCGCGGATGCATGTCGCGCGGGTGCGGATCGAGTTGCCTCGGCTGCGGGATCGGGCTAATTCGGCGAGTCTCAGCATGACTATCGCTGGCGAGTCCGTGGTGGTGTTGCCGCTCGCGGTGCGGGGGCGGGTGCAGGGGTTTTTGGTGGTGGGGCGGTCTACGCCGCTTACTACTGCTGAGCAGGCGATTGTTACTACTGCGGTGTCGTTGTTGTGCGCTGAGCTGCATAGTGCGCGCGGGGTGCTGGACAGCGAGCGGCAGCATCGGCTGGCGGTGTTCAAGGCTGCCGTCGCGGGGGATGCGGGGCTGGCTACGGCTATTGGGGAGGCGTTGGACACCGACTTTCCGGAGGGGGATCTTCGGGTCGCGATATTGGGGGTTCCTTCTGGGCATGAGCGGGAGTTGCTCGAGCATGCCGAGGGGGATCACGGGTTGCGGAGTTTGCGGGCGTTGGTTGCCGAGTGGGAGCGGGGGCGGGTGGTGGTGTTGATGCCGCCCGCCGAGGGGGATACGCGGACGTTGGAAGCGTTGTTGCGGCGGATTCCGTTGGCTCGGGGGGCGGTTAGCGATCCGACTCCTCCTGAGCGGCTTGCTGAGGCTTGGGAGCAGGTGCGGTCGGTTTTTACCAGTTCGCCTGGGGATGCTGGGGTGCTTACTTGTGCTGGGGATGTGGCTACTAGCGGGTTGATGCGGTTTCTCGACAATGACGAGGTGCGGGGGTGGGCTCGGGCGTTGTTGGAGCCGGTTACGGATAAGACTGGGGCGGCGAAGATCGATTTGCGGCATACGTTGCGGACGTTCTTGGCGCATAACGGGCAGTCGGATGCTTCGGCTACGGCGCTGGGGATTCATCGGCATACGTTGCGGTATCGGATGGGGAAGGTTGCCGAGGCGCTGGGGCGGGAGGTGGATGATCCGGCTGTTCGGGCGGAGTTGTGGATCGCTTTGCAGTTGGATGATCAGTTGTGAGGTGCTCGGGTTCGGCTCGTCGCCTGGCGGCGACATTGCGCCCTGAGTGGGGCCACCACCCCGAAGTTTCATTGTGCTGACGGTTCGGGGCCCGCGCCAGCAGCGCGGCGGCGGGAATCTCGATCATCACGCCCGCCCGCGCGATCCCGGCGGCGCGCACGCGCTCGGCGAACC
>NZ_JBSFNS010000087.1:0-35873 GCF_053587275.1 Amycolatopsis sp. NPDC003676 | reverse complement strand
CCGTCTTCCCCGGCGCGGTTTACCGCGGCTACGGGGACGCCATCGCCGCCGGCGCCTACACACCGCCGGGGTTCACCGCGGCGCTGGGGCTGAAGGACCTGAAGCTCGCGCTGGACACCGCCGGCGAGCTCGGCGTCGAGCTTCCCGCCGGGCCGGTTCTTCAGGACGTGTTCACCACCGCGGTCGAGCAGATCGGCGCGGACCTCGACTGGGCGAGCATCGCCGAGGTGACCCGGAGGCGGTCCGTCGGCGAGTCGCGCTGAGAAGCCGCCGCTTCGCGGAGGGGGCGGCGGGAAGCAGACCGCCGAACGATGGAAATTTCACTGGCACACGGAGTAACCCTGCTGCCCCCGGGAGCCATGCCGGAGCGGCCCCCCGGCCCTTCGCCATGCGCTTGAGCAGCACCGCTTCCGGAATGCACACGACCGTGGTGGGGACAACCCCAGCACGGCCCGTCGGGTCTGCAGGTTTCCCGCCGGGGTTCCGCGCCGCAATACTCCCCCCGTGACCACCGACAAGCTCGTCCTCCCCTCGCCCCCACGGCCGGGAAGCGACTTCGCCCGGCTCTGCCGCCGGATCTCCGACGCCGGTCTCCTGGATCGCCGTCCCGGCTACTACACCGCCCGAATCGCGCTCGTGACCGTGCTGTTCGCGGGAGGCTGGGTCGCGTTCGCGCTGCTCGGCGACTCGTGGTGGCAGCTGGCTGTGGCCGCGTTCCAGGCCTTCATGTTCGGGCAGATCGCCCTGCTTTCGCACGATCTGGCGCATCGGCAGGTGTTCCGGACGCGTCGTCCGGCGGAGATCGCCGGTCGGCTGGCCGGAAATCTCGGCATCGGGATGAGTTACGGGTGGTGGATGGACAAGCACACCCGGCACCACGCGAACCCGAATCACGAGGAGCTGGACCCGGACGTCGACCCGGATGTGCTCGTCTGGTCGCAGCGGCAGGCTCGCGAGGCTCGCGGCGTGCCCCGGTTCATCGGCCGGCACCAGGCGTTCTTGTTCTTCCCGCTGCTCACCCTCGAAGGTCTCAATCTGCACTGGTCCGGCATCCGCGCGGTCGCGCGTCCGGGTCTGCGCCGTCGCGGGCTTGAAGCGGCGTTGCTGTTCACCCACATCGCGGTCTACCTCGCCGCGCTGTTCATCGTCCTGCCGCCGGGTCTCGCGCTGCTGTTTTTCGCGGTTCACCAGGGGCTTTGGGGCGTCTACATGGGTTCGATCTTCGCGCCGAACCACAAGGGCATGCCGACGCTGACCGGCAAGACCGATCTGGACTTCCTGCGCAAGCAGGTGCTCACCTCACGCAACGTCGCGGGCGGGCCGGTGATCGACGTCCTGCTCGGCGGCCTCAACCACCAGATCGAGCATCACCTGTTCCCGAGCATGCCGTCGGTGCATCTGCGCCGGGCTCAGCCGATGGTGGAGGCGTACTGCGCGGAGATCGGCATCTCGTACCTGCGGACGGGCCTGGTGTCTTCGTATCGGCAGACGCTCAAGCATCTGCACGAAGCTGGGGCCCCTCTCAGGAAGGCTTCGTAGACTCGGTGGCATGACGTTCCAAGCACTGACTCCGGCGGCCTTCGGCGCGAAGGCGGCCGGAGCACGTGCGGAGCGGATGCGCCAGTCTCCGCAGTACGCCGACGGCGTGTTCCACAACGCCGCCAAGACTCGCGCGACGCCCTCTTCGCCCGGAGCGCTCGTGCGCGAGTTCCTGTTCGGCGAAGACCGCGCCCGCCGTCGTCCGGGCGGCGCGATCCCGCTGATCTCCTCGCCCGCCGCCTCCTCCGCAGCCGGTCTTTTCCTTACCTGGTACGGACATGCGTCGACGCTGGTGGAGATCGACGGGGCCAGGGTGCTGTGCGATCCGGTGTGGGGCGACCGGGTTTCGCCCGCCGCCTTCGCCGGGCCGCGGCGGCTGCACGCTCCCCCGGTTTCGCTGCGGGAACTGGGCGAACTGGACGCGATCGTGATCTCCCACGACCACTACGACCACCTGGACCTGCCCACCGTCCAGGCGTTGATCGCGCTGACCGACGCGCCGTTTCTCGTCCCGCTCGGCGTCGGCGCGCACCTCGAACGGTGGCACGTCCCGGCCGCGCGGATCATCGAACTCGACTGGCACGAGGACGCCCTCGTGGCCGGGATCCGGTTCGTCGCCACGCCCGCGCAGCATTTCTCCGGCCGCGGCCTCGCGAACGACAGCACGCTCTGGGCGTCATGGGTGATCGCCGGTCCGGAGCATCGCGTCTTCTACAGCGGCGACACCGGGTATTTCGCCGGTTTCGCCGAGATCGGCGCGAAGCACGGCCCGTTCGACGCGACGCTGATCCAGGTCGGCGCGTACGCCCCGCATTGGCCGGACATCCACATGACACCGGAGGAAGGCGTCGCCGCCCATCTGGACGTGCGCGGCGGTTTGCTGATCCCGGTGCATTGGGCGACGTTCACGCTGGCCATGCACACCTGGTCGGATCCGGCGGACCGGGTGTGGCGGGAGGCCAAGGCCAACGATCTCCCGCTCGCGATCCCGAAGCCGGGACAGCGGATCGACGCGTCGGCCCCGCCGCCGGTGGACGGATGGTGGCAGACTCTCGGCTGACGGACGGTTCCCCCGTCCGCCAGCGCCAGGACCCGGCCGCGCTGGTCCACGCCGTCACGAGCGGACCCGACTGGCGTGCCGACGACCTGCTGCGGGCGTCCGAACAGACCCAGCTCCGCGTGGTCAAGGGCGGCGGCCCCCCGGACGCCTTGACGGTGCTGGGATTGCTCGGCCGCACCGCTCGCGTGCGTCGCGCCGCGCTCGCGTGCCTGCGCTAGACCGAGGCGCGCGAAGCCGCGAACTCGATCCGGTGCCGATGCACGTCGCCGAACATCTTCTCCGGGCTCATCACCGTCTTCATCACCACGGGCATCAGCAAGTCACGCATAATCCGCGCCACCGGGCCCGCCGCCTTGTCGTTGTTGATCTTCGCCGCCCGCGCGATGATCTTCTCCACCCGCTCCCGCCGGGCGGTCTCGTACGAGGCGAAAGCCGTTGCCACGTCGGGAGAATCCCGCAAAGCGCGCGCTAGTTCGAGCGAACTCTCGACCGCTTGCGAAGCGCCCTGCCCGGAACTCGGCGACGTCGGATGCGCGGCGTCGCCGACCAGGACGACCCGGCCGCGGTACCACGTCCGCACCGTCGGGATGTCCTCCAGCAGTCCAGGCTGGCCGACGTCTTCCGGTTTCAGCAGCGCGATGATGTCGCGCGCCGGGACGTCGTCCGCATGCCGGTCCCGCAGCACCGAAAGCCAATGCTCCGGCGACGCGGTCTTCGCCTCGGCCGGGTCGGCGGCCGGGACGTTGCTGAACCAGAGAATCTCTTCCGCGTCGATGAAGTAGCCGAAGAACGCCCGCTTGCCGAAGGCGAAATGCTGGTGCTTCCCGGTGACCGGCAGGCCGGGATTGCGGATCCAGCCGCCGAGGCCGAGCAATCCGGTGTAGCGCGGAGCAGGCACCGCCGGGTCCAAAACGGACCGGACAGCCGACCGGATGCCGTCCGCGCCGATCAGCACGTCGCCCGCTGCGGAAGAACCGTCCGCGAAGTGCGCGATCACCTGGTCCGGCTTGTTCTCGACGGACTTCAGCCGCTTGCCGAATTCGACCGTGATCCCCCGGCTCAGCGCTTCGTCCATCAACGCGCGGTACAGCCGGTCCCGGCGCATCAGCAAGCTCGGCGGCAGGCCCGGAAGCCCGTCGAACCTGCCGACCACCCGGCCCTTGTGGTTCTGCATCACCATTCCGGGCACCTCGATGCCGGCCGCGGCCACCGCGTCGTCGGCGTCGATCTGGCGCAAAGCGTTGCGCCCGTTGGGCGACAGCGTCAGCGCGCTGCCGACTCCGTCCGCCGTCGTGGAGTAAGCCTCGTAAACCGTGGCTTCGATTCCGGCTCGCTGCAACGCCATCGCGGTGGTCGCGCCGGCGATGCCCCCGCCGATCACTAGTACGTTCATGATCTCCCCTTGAAATAGGTTTCCCACGCCTGCCGGTAGTCCTCCCCGGCGACCGACTCGGCGAGCCGCTCGACGAAGCCGCGCTCCGCCTCGACTTTCGTCAGCCGGTATTCCTCCTCGACCAGGAACCACCAGGCGAGCCCCTGCTCTCGCCCGTTTTCGATCGCCGCGCGGATGTCGTCGGCGATGCCGGCGAGCGCGGCGAGCCGCTGCTGGAGCAGCTCGCGGAGCTCGTCCGCGGGCAGCACGACGAACAGCGACAGCGCCGCCCCGAACAGCGGGTATTCGGTGGCCGGTTCAGCGACGAGCTCGCGCATCCAGTCGAACAGCTCGAGCCGGCCGGTGGGCGTAATGGCGTAGACCGTCCGCTCCGGCCGCGCGGAATCGCGCAGCGTCTCCTGCGCCGCGATGAACCCGGCCTTCTCCAGCTGCCCGACCACCATGTACAGCGAGCTGCGGGTGTACTTGAAATCCCGCTCCTTGCCGTACTCCACGAACCGCCGTGCCATCTCGTACGGATGCATCGGCTCCTCGAGCAAGCCCGCCAGCACGGCCAGCCCGAGCGGATTCCCCACTACGCGTCGCTTCACCACAGCTCCTTAGTCAGGATCGACTATACGCAGAAGATTAGTCGATGTCGACTATGAGGTCGCGACGTGGGGTAGGAAGGAGGAATGAAGCTCAAGCTCGATCTTCACGACATCTACAACCGCGGCGGGGAGATCGACCGGGCGTTGCGCGCGGTCATCGACGAGGCGGTCGCGAAGAAGGCGCCGCTCGTGGAGATCATTCCGGGCAAAGGGTCCGGGCAGCTGAAGAAGCACGTGCTGCGGTTCCTGGAGCGCAAGGACGTCAAGGCGCTCTACCACCGCGTCGAGAAGGACAAAGACAACTTCGGGCGGGTGTTCGTGCACTTTCGCTGGAAGTAGCCTCGTGAGTGGCAATCGCGGTTCTAACCGCGATTGCCACTCACGAGACAGTCAGAGCCAGTCGTCCGGGCGGGGCCAGGGCATGAGCGCGGTGAGCGCGTCCGGCACCGGTTCGGTGACTGTGTAGCGGCCGCGGTGGAACAGCAGCGGGCGGGCATCGGACGTCTCGCCCAGCGCCGTCACCCGGCCGACCACCACGTAGTGGTCCCCGGCCGGGTGGACGGCCTGCACTTCGCAGTCGACCCAGGTCAGGGCTCCGTCCAGCAGCGGCGCACCGGAAGGGGCGGGCCGCCAGGACACTCCGGAGAACTTGTCGCCGCCGCGGCGGCCGAACTCGGCGCAGACCGACTGCTGGTCTTCGGCGAGCACGTTCACCGCGAACGTGCCCGCGGCGGCCAGCGCGGGCCAGGTGCGCGACGTCCGGGCGACGCAGAACAGCACCAGCGGCGGGTCCAGCGACAACGCCGCGAACGACTGGCAGGCAAACCCCACCGGTCCAGCCGACATGGGGTAATCGGCGAGAGCGGGGCCCTCGACGTAGCCGGTCACCACCGTCACGCCGGTGCAGAAATGGCCCAGCACCTCGCGAAACCGGTCCGGCACTGCCTCCGGAACGGCGGCTGTCATTGCGATCCCACCGAGAAATCGTGGCCCCACAACGAAACCGCGGTGCTTTCGCGGGCGATCCAGTCCTCGTCCTCGACCTGCCGGCCCTCGCAGCCGAACTCGACGTCGAAGCCGCCGGGGGTCTTCATGTAGAACGACAGCATCAGGTCGTTCACGTGCCGGCCCAGCGTCGCGGACATCGGGACGTTCTTGCGCTTCGCACGGTCCAGGCACAACCCGACGTCGTCGGTCTCCTCGACCTCCACCATCAGGTGCACGATCCCGCTCGGCGTCGGCATCGGCAGGAACGCCAGGCTGTGGTGGCGCGGATTGCAGCCGAAGAACCGCAGCCACGCCGGGTCGCCGTCGGCCGGGCGGCCCACCATCTGCGGCGGGAGACGCATCGAGTCGCGGAGCCGGAAGCCCAGCACGTCCCGGTAGAACCTCAGCGCTGCCTCGTCGTCGTGGGTCGACAAAACCACGTGACCCAAGCCCTGTTCACCGGTCACGAAGCGGTGGCCGTACGGGCTCACCACGCGCCGGTGCTGCAGCGCGACCCCGTGGAACACCTCCAGGGTGTTGCCCGACGGATCGGTGAAGCTGATCATCTCCGCCACGCGGCGGTCAGCCAACTCCTCCGGCGTGCCTTCCTTGTACGGCACCGAAGCGGCGTCGAGCCGGGTGCGGACCTCGTCCAGTTCCGCGGCATTGGCCGCTTCCCAGCCCGCCACCAGCAGACGGTCCTTCTCCCCCGGCACGATCACCAATCGCGCCGGGAAATCGTCCATACGCAGGTAAAGCGCGTTCGGGTCAGTGCCCGAACCCTCCACCATGCCGAGCACCTTCAGCCCGTAGACGCGCCAGGCGTCCATGTCCGTGGCCTCGATGCGCAGATATCCCAGCGAACGGATAGCCATCACGAACTCCCGAGGAAGTCGAGGGCGAGTCGGTTGAACTCGTCGAACTTCTCCAGCTGCGCCCAGTGGCCGCAGCCGCCGAACACGTGCAGTTGCGCACGCGGAATCGTCTTCAGCGCCAAGAGAGCGCCGTCGAGCGGGTTGACCCGGTCCTCCCGGCCCCACACGAGCAAGACCCGTTGCCGCAGGCGGTAAGCCTCGCGCCACAACATGCCTTCCTCGAAGGAATCCGGCAGGCTGAACGACTTGCCCATCGCCCGCATCGCGGCGAGCGACTCCGGCGAACGCGCGATTTCGAAGCGTTCGTCGATCAGCTCGTCCGTCACCAAAGCCTGGTCGTGCACCATGATCCGGAGGAACGCTTCCATCCGCTCCCGGGTCGGATCCCCGGCGAATCGGGACAGCAGCCGCACGCCTTCGGTGGGATCCGGGGCGAACAGGTTGACGCTCAACCCGCCCGCGCCCATCAGCACCAGCCGCCCGGCGCGTCCTGGATGGTTCAGCGCGAGCCGGACCGCCGCGCCCGCGCCGAGCGAATTGCCGACGATGTGCGCTTTTTCGATGCCGAGCTGGTCCATCAGGCCGACGACCGCGTCCGAGCTGTGCCGGAAGTACTGCGGGTGCTCAGTCGGCTTGTCGGACCGGCCGAAGCCCGGCTGGTCGATCGCCAGTGTGCGGTAAGACTTCCCGAACACCGGCAGGTTGCGGCCGAAGTTGCTCCACGCCGAGGCTCCGGGGCCGCCGCCGTGCAGCAACAGCACCGTCTCGGCGTTCTCCGCGCCGGACTCGTGGTAGTGCAGGCGAAGTCCGCCCGCAGTGTCTGCATAGGAACCTTCGGGCGCCATCAGACCATCGCATTCTCGACGGGCAAACCGAATTCGCCGGTACCGAACATGACGTACGCGCGCTCGGCGTCGTTCGCCGCGTGCACCCGGCCCGCGTGCGCGTCGCGCCAGAAGCGCTGGATCGGCGTGCCCCGCTGCAGCGCGCGGCCGCCGGAGTTCTCGAAAAGCCGGTCGATCGCGGAGATCGCCCGCTCGGTGCCGCGCACCTGGTCCCGGCGCACCCGAAGCCGCGTGCTGAACGGCAGCTTCTCGCCCTTGCAGGCCAGCTGGTACAGCTCGTCGATGTTGTGTGTCAGCTGCAGCCAGGCCGCGTCGATCTCGCTGCCCGCCTCGGCGATCCGCACCTTCGAGAACGGGTCCTCTTTGGACTGTTCGCCCGCGTACGCCGCCCGCACTCGCTTGCCCTGATGCTCCACGTGCGCGTCGTACGCGCCCTGCGCCATCCCGATGATCGGCGCGGTGATGGTGCTCGGGTGCACCGAGCCGTACGGCAGCCGGTACAGCGGACCAGGGTTGACTTCCTGGCCCGGGGTCTTGCACTTCGACGTCGCCATGAAGCTCAGCGCGCGGTGCTTGGGCACGAACACGTCCTCGACGACGATGTCGTTGGACCCGGTGCCGCGCAGCCCGACCGTGTCCCAGACGTCCACAATGGAGTAGTCCGAGATCGGCACGAGATACGTGCAGAAGTCCACCGGCTTGCCGTCGGCGAACGCCGGCCCGCCCAGCAGCACCCACGTGCAGTGGTCGCTTCCGGACGAGAAGCTCCATCGCCCGGACAGCCGATAGCCGCCCTCGACGACGGTCGCCTTGCCCATCGGCGCGTACGAAGAAGAAATCCGCACGTCGTGGTCCTCGCCCCACACGTCCGCCTGGGCTTGCGCGTCAAACAACGCGACGTGCCACGGGTGCACGCCGAGAATCGACGCGACCCAGCCGGTGGACCCGCAGGCGCTCGCGATGAGCTTGACCGCGGTGTAGAAGGTGACCGGGTCGGCTTCCAAGCCGCCGTACGGTTTCGGTTGCAGCAGGCGGAAAAATCCGGTCTCCTGCAGCGCTTTCACTGATTCGGCGGGGATCCGACGGGCGTCCTCGGTCTCCTGTGCGCGTTCCCGCAGCACGGGAAGAAGGTCGCGCACCCCCGCGATCACGGCAGCCAGCTCGCTCATCGGCCGTCCTCTCTCGCTCGACACGCTCAAGACTAGAACACGTTCTCGTTTTTGTCGACGCGGTCCGCGCCGTGAGCGCCGTGCAACCCTGCCCGGCGGCCGGAAAACACGCAGTCAGCCAGCGAAAGACCGCTCACATACGACCTGGAACAGATTCCCACTGCGGTGCGTCCTGCAGCGTAAAGACCGCGTACGCCGGCCACCGCGCCGGTGTCCTCGTCGACCACCAGGCCGCCTAGTGTCAGCATCGGGCACGGGTAGCCGAGGTTGGGTTTCACCGACACGTCGATGAGCGAGTACGGCGGCGTGTCCAGCGGCCGCGCGAAGTCCGCCGGTTTGCCCGCCGGGTCCGGACCGCGCTGATACTCGGCGTAAGTCGCCGCGAGCCCAGCCGGGTCGATTCCGGCCCGTGCGGCCACTTCTTCAAGAGTCCCCGCGGTCACCCGGCCCTTGCCCAGCAGATAGCGCAGCTGCAGCGTCGCGAACCATTGACCTTGTTTTCGCCCGTCCCGCCGGGCTTCGGCGACGATCGGCTCGTCGACCAGCAGCCAGCCGCGTCCGCCGTGCTCGGCGATCATCCGCTCGCCGATCGCCGCGCCGTACCGGGATTCGTCGATGATCCGCCGCCCGTCCGCGCCCACCAGCAGCCCGCCGAGAAACGCCGACGGCGGCGTCAGAAACCGCCACGCCGACACCCGGTCCAGCTCCGCCGCGCGCCCGCCGACCTCGACGCCCATCCGGATGCCGGAACCGTCGTCGGCGGAGGTCCCGAGATCCAGCCCGCCGCGATACGCGGGCGCATGCTCGCGCACCATCGCGCGGTTCACGATGAATCCGCCCGCCGCCAGCACCACGCCTCGCCGCGCACTAATCCGCAGCTCACGCGCGTGCTTGCGCTCAATCCGTTCCACCCGCTGATGCAAGGACCGACGCATCGCAGGCACGTAAATCCCCGGCTTGGCCGCCCAATCCGCGAGCCGCGCATGCCGCGCGCGCACCCACGAAGGCGCATCCCGCAGACTGTGCGTGAGCACCCCGGTGACCGTGCCGGAGTCATCTGTGATCAGGTTCATCGCCTGCGTTTGCGGCAGCACCTTCACGCCGCGCTCGCGAGCCGCGGCCAGCAACTGCTTCATCAGCAGCTTCCCGGACGTGCCCGGCCCCTTGACCCGGTGTCCGCGCGGCGCGGGTTTCGCCACGTCGCGGAAGCCGCCGGACAGTTCGCTGCCGGAGTAATACAAGTAATGCTTGTTGCTGGGATACGAGGTCTTGTAGTCACACATGCTGCCCTCGAACGGCACGCCTTGCCGCTCCAGCCACGCCACCATGTCGACGCTTTCCTCGCAGAACCGCCGCAACGTCCGTTCCGACACGACGTCGCCGGTTTCCATCCGCAGGTACGCGTACATCGCGTCCACGCTGTCGTCGACGCCCGCGGCGCGCTGCTGCGGCGTTCCTCCCCCGGCGTAGACCACGCCGCCGCTCACGCGACTGGCCCCGCCGCCGGAAAACCGGTCCACTAGGAGCACGCTGGCGCCCGCGTCGGCCGCTTCGATGGCCGCGCACACGCCGGCCGCGCCGGCTCCGATGATCACGACGTCCGCCCCGAGCTCGTCCATAGTCCGCCACCCTAGAACTGGAACACGTTCTCGTCTATGGTGACGGAAGTGGCCCCGAGCAGGCCAGCTTTAGCCGATAACACGTTGCATGTGAGGTGGCATGTCGGACGAGTACGACGTGGTGGTGGCCGGCAGCGGCGCCGCCGGGATGACCGCCGCGCTCGCCGCCGCCCATCGCGGGCTTTCCGTGGTGGTGCTGGAAAAGGCAGCCTGCTTCGGCGGTTCGACCGCCCGCTCCGGCGGGGGCGTCTGGCTGCCCGGCAACCACGCGCTGCGGGCCGCGGGCATCGAAGAACCACCCGAACGCGCGAGGCAGTACCTGGAGTCGATCGTCGGCGACGTCGTGCCGGAGCGGTTGCGCACGACCTTCCTCGACCACGGCCCCGAGGTGCTGGAGTTCGTCACGCGGAACACGCCGCTGGAGTTCCAGTGGGTCCCCGGATACAGCGACTACCACCCCGAAGCGCCCGGCGGACGTCCCGGCGGCCGGTCCGTGGAGCCGAAGCCGCTCGACGGCAAACTCCTCGGCGCCGACCTCGCGCGGCTCGAACCGCCCTACAGCGCGCCGCCGCTCGGCGTGCCGATCACCCAGTCGGACTATCGCTGGCTGAGCCTGATCGCCCGGCATCCGCGCGGGTTCGCCCGGATGCTGTCGCTCGGGATGAAATGGCTGGTCGGGCGGGTCCGCGGGCAGCAGCCGCTGTCCATGGGGCAAGCGCTTGCGGCCGGGCTGCGGAAGGGCCTGCGGGACGCCGGCGTCGAGGTCCTGCTGGACACGCCGCTGGTCGATCTGCAGGTGGAAAACGACGTCGTCACCGGCATCGTGGCGCGTCGCAACGGCGAAGAGACACTGTTCCGCGCGCGTCGCGGAGTGGTGCTGGCCTGCGGCGGCTTCGAGCACAACGAAGAGATGCGCACCAAGTACCAGCGCGCGCCGATCGGCACCGAATGGACCGTCGGCGCGGAGGCGAACACCGGCGACGGCATCAACGCCGGCCTCAAGCTCGGCGCGGCGACCGACCTGATGGACGACGCCTGGTGGGGCCCGTCGTTCCCGCTCACCGGCGGTCCGTGGTTCGCGCTCGCCGAGCGGTCCCGGCCCGGCTGCCTGATGGTCGACGCCGACGGCACGCGGTTCGTGAACGAATCCGCGCCGTACGTCGAGGCCGTGCACGCGATGTACGGCGACGGCGACGGTCCCGGCAAGCACGTCCCCGCGTGGCTGGTGTTCGACCAGCGCTACCGCGACCGCTACCTGTTCACCGGCCTCGGCCCGCGGCAGCCGCTGCCCGGGCGCTGGTACAAGGCCGGGATCGTGGCGAAGTCCGCGACGCTGGCCGGGCTCGCCGAGAAGATCGATGTGCCCGCCGACGCGCTGGAGCAGACCGTCACGCGGTTCAACGGCTTCGCGCGCAAGGGCGTCGACGACGACTTCCAGCGCGGGCTCAGCGCCTACGACCACTACTACGGCGACCCGCGCAACCGTCCCAACCCGAGCCTCGGCGAACTCGCCAAGGCCCCGTACTACGCGGTCCGCGTGGTGCCCGGCGACCTGGGCACCAAGGGCGGGCTGCGGATTGACGAAAAGGCCCGCGTCCTGCGAGAGGACGGCACGGTCGTGCCCGGCCTCTACGCGGCGGGCAACACCGGCGCGCCGGTGATGGGCCGGACCTACGCCGGACCGGGCGCGACCATCGGCCCGGCGATGGTGTTCGGCTACCTTGCGGCACAGGCGCTGGCGAACGAAGATCAGACCGGCACGGGAGGCAGGCAGTGACGCCGAAGACCGATGGATCCGAGATCCGCACGATCGACGCCGGGGCGCCCCCGGCGCGGTATGCCCGCGGCTGGCACTGCCTCGGGCTGGCCGAAAGCTTCCGCGACGGCAAGCCGCACGCGGTGCAGGCGTTCGGCACGAAGCTCGTCGTGTTCGCGGACACGGCCGGAAAGCTCAACGTGCTCGACGGGTACTGCCGGCACATGGGCGGCGACCTGACCCAGGGTTCGGTGAAGGGCGACGAGATCGCCTGCCCGTTCCACGACTGGCGCTGGGGCGGCAACGGCAAGTGCAAGTCGATCCCCTACGCCAAGCGGGTCCCGCTGCGGGCGCGCACGCGAGCGTGGCAGGTGCTGGAGGAGAACAAGCAGTTGTTCGTCTGGCACGACCCGGAGGGCAACCCGCCGCCGGAGAACGTCGTGATCCCGCGCGTCGAGGGCGCGTTCAGCGACGAGTGGAGCAACTGGACCTGGGACTCGATCCTCATCGAGAACGCCAACTGCCGCGAGATCATCGACAACGTCGTGGACATGGCGCACTTCTTCTACATCCACTACGCCTTCCCCACGTATTTCAAGAACGTGTTCGAGGGCCACATCGCCACCCAGTACCTCAACACCAAGGGCCGCCCGGACATGGGCATGGCGTCCAATTACGGCGGCGAGGAAAACCTGCTCCGCTCGGAGGCGTCGTATTTCGGCCCCTCCTACATGATCAACTGGCTGGTGAACTCCTTCCAGGGCTTCGAAATCGAGAACGTGCTGATCAACTGCCACTACCCGGTTTCGCCGACGTCGTTCGTGCTGCAGTGGGGCATCATGGTCAAGAAGATGCCCGGGATTTCCGACGAGCACGCGGACAAGATCGCCGGGAAGCTCGCGAAGGGCATCGGCGTCGGGTTCCTGCAGGACGTGGAGATCTGGAAGAACAAGACCAAGATCGACAATCCGTTGCTGTGCGAGGAGGACGGCCCGGTTTACCAGCTGCGCCGCTGGTACGACCAGTTCTATGTGGACGCCGCGGACGTCACCGAGGACATGACGCGCCGGTTCGAGTTCGAAGTGGACACCACGAAGGCGAACGAGGTGTGGGCGGCCGAGGTGCAGGAAAACCTGGCGCGCCAGCGGGCGGAGGCCGAGGTGGCGGCTGAGTCGGAGGAGGCTGGGGTGTGACGGCCGAAGCCACCGAATTCCTCACCTCCGGGCTGCGGCCGCACGAGTGCCGCAGCTGCGGAACCTGTGTGCTGGTCAAGAAAAACAGCCTGAAGCACACCAGCATCCAGTGGACCACCGACGCCGCGACCAGCTGTCCGGTGTTCGCCGCGCACGCCGCGTCCGGCGGCAACACCGCGTTGCTGGACACCTGCGAGAAACTCGCGGACAGCATCGACACCGCGGTGCGCGACGGCAATTTCGGGCAGGTGCGCAATGACTGACGTCGTCACGCTCACCGTCGCCGAGGTGATCGAGGAAACCGCGGACGCCCGGTCCATTGTGTTCACGGTTCCGGACGAGCATCTCGACCGGTTCGCCTACTCCCCCGGGCAATTCCTCACCCTGCGGATTCCCAGCGAACAAACGGGTTCCGTCGCGCGGTGCTACTCGCTTTCCAGCGCGCCGCACGAGGGCCGGGTGCAGGTCACGGTCAAGCGAACTGTCGACGGCTACGGCTCGAATTGGGTTTGCGACGAGCTTCGGGCGGGCGCGACGATCGACGTGCTGCGGCCGTCCGGCGTGTTCTGCCCGTCCTCTTTGGACTCGGACTTCCTGTTGTTCGCCGCGGGCAGCGGGATCACGCCGGTGATGTCGATCCTGAAGTCGGCGCTGGAAAAGGGCGACGGCCAGGTGGTGCTGGTTTACGCCAATCGCGACGAGCAGTCGGTGATCTTCGCCGCGGAATTGCGCGAACTGGCCGAGCGGTTCGGCGACCGGCTCACCGTGGTGCATTGGCTGGAAAGCCTGCAGGGACTGCCGACCGTCACGGCGTTGCGGGCGCTTGCCAAGCCTTACGTGGGCCATGAAGCGTTCCTCTGCGGCCCGGCTCCGTTCATGGCCGCCGCACAGGACGCGTTGCGCGAACTCGGTGCGCCGCGCGAACGCGTGCACGTGGAGAAGTTCCACTCGCTCACGGGGAATCCCTTCGCGGACGAACCTGAACCAGAGGAAGACGCCAGCGGTGAGACCACCGCGCTCACCGTCGACCTCGACGGCGAGACCCGGCAGATCACCTGGCCGCGGCAGCGGAAGCTGCTCGACCACCTGCTCGCCGAGGGTCTCGACGCGCCGTATTCCTGCCGCGAGGGCCAGTGCAGCGCGTGCGCGTGCCGCATCGTCTCCGGCGAAGTGAAAATGCTGAACAACGAGGTGCTGGACGCCGACGACATCGCCGACGGGATCGTGCTGGCCTGCCAGTCGGTACCGTTGACCGACGAGGTGTCCGTCAGCTACGAGTGAGTGGAGAGTCCGTGCCCATCGATCCCGCGGTCGCGATCGGAGCCGATCTCGGCGAGGTCCGTTTCGCCTGGACGCCGTCCGACGTGCTGCTGTACCACCTGGCCGTCGGCGCGGGCGCGGATCCGGTGGCCGAGCGCGAACTGCGCTACACCTACGAGCGCGATCTCCGCGTGCTGCCGACCTTCGCCACCGTCGCGGCGAATCTGCGCACCTTCGAGCCGCCCGCGCTGAAGTTTCCCGGCGTCGACGTCGACCTGGCGAAAGTGCTGCACGGCAAGCAAGAGATCGAACTGCACCGGCCGATCCCGGTCGAGGGCAAGGCGGTCGCGCGGACCCGGATCGCCGACGTCTTCGACAAGGGCAAGGCCGCGGTGCTGGTGCAGGAGACCGAGGTCGCCGACGAGTCCGGCGCTCCATTGTGGACAGCCAGGTCCAGCATCTTCGCCCGCGGCGAGGGCGGCTTCGGCGGCGAACGCGGACCGTCGGACAAGATCGAGTGGCCCGACCGCGAACCGGACGCCGTGCTCGACGTGCCGACCCTGCCGCAGCAGGCGCTTTTGTACCGGCTGTGCGGCGACCGCAACCCGCTGCACGCCGACCCGGCGTTCGCCGCAGCCGCCGGGTTCGACCGGCCGATCCTGCACGGGCTGTGCACGTACGGCGTGGTCGCGAAGGCCGTGGTCGACGCGTTCCTCGACGGCGATCCCGAGCGCGTCTCGGCATTCGGGACGAAGTTCGCCGGCGTCGTGTTCCCCGGCGAAAACCTGCGCGTGCGCGTGTGGCGTGAAAACGGACGTCTGCTGGTCACGACCACCGCGCCGGAACGTGGCGATGCGCCTGTGCTGGCCGACACAGTGCTCCGGCCCCGCTGACCTTCGGGACCGTTATACGGTTGTCCCATGGCGGACGAGACCTTCTTCGTGGTGCGCGGGCCAGTCGAACCGGGCGACAAGCGCGGCCGTGAGCTGGGCTTCCCCACCGCGAACATCGCGCTGCGCGACCAGCGCGGCGAACTGGGCGACGGGGTGTGGGCCGGCTGGGCGGAGCGCGCGGACGGCACGCGCGTGGCCGCCGCGGTGTCGGTAGGCCGCCGCCCGACCTACTACGGAGCCGACGGCTACCGGCTGGTCGAGGCCTTCCTGCTCGACTTCGAGGGCGACCTGTACGGCGAACGCCTCACCGTCTGGCTCGGCAAGCACCTGCGCGACCAGCAGGGGTTCGGTTCCGCGCAGGAGCTGATCGACGCACTGGGCCGGGATGTTGCTGCGGCTCGCGAGTGGGTTGCGGCGCATCCGGCGGACACGCTGCCGACGCTGGCGGAGCTGCCGCCGGACGGCGAAGTCCAGCGGATCGGCTGATTCGCCGACGTTGATTCGCGCGGTGGCGTGCAGCATGACATCCATGTCTGCTGGCGCTCTGCCAAAGCTGGCCAAGCAGCGTGCAAGAATTCCCGCCGCAACGATGAAGTCCAGCAGCTGGGCTGATCCCACCGGACTAATCCGCCGGGACTGATTCCGCCGAGGTTGACTCGCGCGGTGGCGAGCAGCACGACCCCCCATGCCTGCTGGCGCTCTGCCAAAGCTGGCCGAGCACGCTCCGCGCGCAAGAATTCCCGCCGCAACGGCGAAATCCAGCAGCTGGGCTGATTCCGCCGGACTAATCTGCCGGGACTAATGCACCGAGGCTGATTCCGCCGGGTTCGCTTCACCCTGGCCGGTTCGCCTGGCCGGTTCGCCGGGCTGATTCACGCTGGCTGAGGCACCAGCGTCGATTTACCAGGCTGCTCCCCACCGGAACGGCGAAGTCCAGCAACTGGGCTGATCCCGCCGGACTAATCCACCGAAGCTGATTCCGCCGGGTTCGCGTCACCCTGGCCGCTTCGCCGGGTTGACGCACACTGGCTGAAGCACCCGGTTCGAGTCGCCAGGCTGCTCCCCGCCGGATCGAGTCAGACAGCGGCGATCAGCATGACACCCATCCCCGCGCCCATCGCCGCCCGGCACAGCGTCCGGGACGCGTGTCCCGGCACCGTCGTTCCGCGTGACCGCATCGCCACCACGCCCGAGCGGACCGCGTCCACCGCGAAGTAAGCCGCGGCCCCCAGCGCGACCACCGGCCACGCCAGCCGGGTGTCCATTGTGGACATCGTCATCCATGGCCCGTGCACCATTCCGCCGTGCGGCATCGCGGTGACCATGTACAGCATCGCCGCCGCCGACAGCGCGTGATGTGCGCAGCTATGGCCCTCGGCGCGACCCCGCCAGGCAGCGAAAGCGAACCAGCCCGCGGTCAGCACCAGCACCGCCTGCCAGCCCGCCGCGGGGATCGGGCCGCCGACCGGGGACAGCATCGCGACCATCGCCACCACCAGCAGCAGTTCGGCGAGGTCGCCGTTGCGCACCCGATCGCCGAGGCTGACGTAGTCGAGCCTCACCAGCCGCAGCACGCACGGCAGCGCCAGCAACGCGAACAGCGCGGTGAACAGCCAGGCCAGCGGCACACTCACCTCGGCACCTCACTCCTCCGGACACGCTGCGTCACACGGGCCTTACCACCGTGACACGCGCGAGGCGGCAGGCACCAGCCAGCAATGAGGTGATCCGCGTTGACCCACAAGGGCTATGCGCGGGCCGACAAGCCCAGCTCAGGCCGCTACCCTCGGCCGATGCGCCCGCTGAGATACTCCATCAACGTCACGCTGGACGGCTGCTGCGACCACCTCGCCGGCATCGCCCCGGACGAGGAGATGCACCGGCATTCGACCGAAATCATCGCCCGCGCCGACGCTCTCCTCTTCGGCCGCGTGCTCTACGAAATGATGGAAGCGGCGTGGCGGCCGTCCGGGCAGCCCGCCGAGCGGCCGGACTGGATGGAGCCGTTCGGCCGGACGATCGACGCGGCCAAGAAGTACGTCGTGTCCAGCAAGCTCGAGCGCGTCGACTGGAACGCCGAGCTCGTGCGCGGCGATCTTCGGGAAGCGGTGCTGCGGCTCAAAGACCAGCCCGGCAAGGGGTTGTACACCGGCGGCCTGCAGTTGCCGCTCGCGTTGGCCGCGATGGGGCTGATCGACGAGTACGAGTTCGTGGTGCATCCCCGGATCGCGGGACGCGGGCCGACCTTGTTCGCCGGGCTGCCGGAGCACCTCGACCTGAAGCTCGTGGACCGGCTGGAGTTCTCCTCCGGTGCGGTGGCGATGCGGTATGAGCCCAAGAATCCTCAGCGGGCCTGAGTCAACACCAGTCCACTCGTCGGGACGCCGGTTCCCGCCGTGACCACCGCGGTACCGGCGTTGGCGACCTGGTTCGCCGCCGTGCCGCGCAGCTGGCGGACTGCCTCCGCGATGCCGTTCATGCCGTGGATGTAGGCCTCGCCGAGCTGGCCGCCGTGCGGGTTGAGCGGCAGCTTCCCGTCGAGGGTCAGCGTGTCGCCCGCGATGAAGTCCTTCGCCTCGCCGCGACCGCAGAAACCCAGTTCCTCCAGCTGCATCAGGACATACGGGGTGAAGTGGTCGTACAGCACCGCGACGTCCACATCGGACGGTCCAATGCCGGACTGGCCCCACAGCTGCCGTCCGACCACGCCCATTTCCGGCAGCGCGGCGAGATCGTCGCGGTAGTAGCTGGTCATCACGTACTGGTCCGGCCCGCTCCCCTGCGCCGCCGCCGACACCACCACCGGCGTCTGCCGGAGGTCGCGTGCGCGTTCGAGGCTGGTGATCACCAGCGCGACGCCGCCGTCGCTTTCCTGGCAGCAATCGAGCAGGTGCAACGGTTCCGCGACCCAACGCGAAGACTGATGCTCCTCCAGCGTGATCGGCCGGCCGTGGAACCAGGCGTTCGGGTTGGTCGCCGCGTGCGCCCGGTCGATGACCGCGATCTTGCCGAAATCCTCGCTGGTGGCCCCGTATTCGTGCAGATACCGCTGCGCGACCATGGCCACCGTCGCGGCCGGGGTCGCGATGCCCATCGGGTAGTGGAACGCATTGTCCACACCGGACGTATTGACCTGCTGCGCCGCGGCCGCCGATACGCGGCCGAACCGCATTCCGGAGCGCTCGTTGAACGCCCGGTACGCGACCACGACGTCGGCGATCCCGCTCGAGACCGCCATCGCCGCCTGCTGCACGGTCGCCGCTGCCGCGCCGCCGCCGTAATGCACGCGGCTGAAGAACGTCAGCTCCGGAATGCCCAGCTCGCGGGCGAGCGCGATTTCCGCGTTGCCGTCCATGGTGAACGACACCATGCCGTCCACATCGGACGGTTTCAATCCGGCGTCCGCCAGTGCGTGACTCACGCATTCGGCCGCCAGTCGCAGTTCGCTGCGTCCGGAATCCTTAGAGAACTCCGTCGCGCCGATTCCGGCAATGGCGGTGGTCCCGGTGAACGTCATGCGTCCTCCTCCGGCAGCGTCAGCGAAACCGTGCCGGTCACGTGCGCACCTAGACTGTCCACAGCGGACACTTCGAGCTCGACGTCGTTGCCTTCGCGAGCGGTGACCCGGCCGGAAAAGGCGAGCGTGTCCCCGGCGTAGCACGGCACGCCGAGCCGGATCTTGATCGAGCGGATGAGCGCTTGCGGACCGGCCCATTCGCTCACGTACCGCTGCACCAGCCCGGTGTCGGTAAGGATGTTGAGGAAAATGTCCTTCGACCCGCGCGCGACCGCGGCGTCCCGGTCGTGGTGCACGTCCTGGAAATCGCGGGTCGCCAACGCCGTACTGATCACGAATGTCGGCGTCGCTTCGAGCACCATCGGCGGCAGTTCGGTCCCGACTGCGGCAGTCATCGCGCCACCTTCCACGCGGGCAGGGTCAGGTCGTCGTCGACGCGCACGAACGCGGCGGTCACCGGAAGTCCGATGTGGACCTCGTCCGGTTCGGCGTCCAGCAGTTCGGCCATCACCCGCACGCCTTCCTCCAGCTCCACGAGCGCGACCACGAACGGCAGCCGCTTGCCCGGAACCGCTGGATGGTGGTGCACGACGAAGCTGTAGACCGTTCCGCGTCCGCTGGCGACGACGTAGTCCGGCGTCGTGTCGAGCGATCCGTCCGGCGGCATCGGGCCGGGCGGATGCCGCAGCACGTCGCCCCAGCGCTGGATGCGCAGTTCGCCCTCGCGCAGGCCGTCCCAGAAGAACTTGGTGTCGTGGCTGATCACTGGACGCAGCACCGGCGACGGCGGCGGTTCCGGTTCGCGCGGGCGGAACTTCAGCACGCGGAACACCATGTCCGCCACCAGTTCCCCGTCGACGTACCAATTCGTCCGGGTGGTCACGAACCAGCCCTCGCCGAGCCCGGTGCGCTTCGGACCGGTGACGTCCTCCAGCACGTTCGTGGTCGAAACGTGTTCGCCGGGCCGGAGATACCGGTGATAGGTCTGCTCGGAGTTAGTGGCCACAATGGACGTGTACCCGGCGTCGTCGAGCACCTTCAGGATCGCGCCGAGCGGGTCGTCGTCCCCTCGCACGCCGTGCAGCCCCGGCATGGTCCACACCTGCGCCATCGCCGGCGGCGCGACGAGTCCCTTGTGGACGCTCGTCTCGGCGAAGTCCGCGTCGGTGTACACCGGATTGGCGTCGCCGATCGCCTCGACCCAGTTGTTCACCATCGCCTGGTTCACCGGATCGCGCGCGTACCTCAGCGCGCTTTCGCCCTGTGCGGCGATTTTCGCGGCGGCTTCCTCGATCGTCATCGCGGCACCCTCGGCAGTTTCAGTCCGGCGGAGGCGATCAATTCGCGCTGGATCTCGCTGACGCCTCCGCCGAACGTCAGCACCAGGTTCCGTTTCGCCAGCACGTCGAGCCATTCGGCGAGTTCCGCGGTGTCCGGGTCGGCGAGGTCGCCGTGCCGCCCGACCAATTCCTCCAGCAGCCGCCCGATCCGCTGGATTCGCTCGGAGGCGAACACTTTCGTCGCCGAAGCGTCCGCGATCTCGACCGACCCGTCCGCCGCTGCCGCCGCGACCTGCCAGTTCAGCAGTTCGTTGACCCGCGCGACCGCGAACGTCTCGGCCAGCACCGCGCGCACGTCCGGAAGGTCGAGCAGCGCCGCGCCTTCCGGGGTCCGGCGCGCCGCCGCCCACGCCCACACGCGGTCGTGCAGGCCGCCGATGCGCCCGGCCGGGCCGAGCATCACGCGCTCGTGGTTGAGCTGCGTCGTGATCAGCCGCCAGCCGCGGTTTTCCTCGCCCACCAGCATGTTCGCCGGCACCCGGACGTCCTCGTAGAACGTCGCGTTGACGTGGTGCGCGCCGTCGCAGGTGATGATCGGCGTCCACGAATAGCCGGGGTCGCGGGTGTCGACGATGAGGATCGAGATGCCCTTGTGCTTCGGCGCGTCCGGATCGGTGCGCACGGCGAGCCACACGTAATCCGCGTCGTGGCCGCCGGTGGTGAAGATTTTCTGGCCGTTGATCACGTAATCGTCGCCGTCGCGGACCGCGCGCGTGCGCAACGAGGCGAGATCCGTTCCGGCTTCCGGTTCGGTGTAGCCGATGGCGAAGTGCACTTCTCCGGCCAGAATCTTCGGCAGGAACATCGCTTTCTGTTCCTCAGTACCGAATGCCTGCAACGTCGGCCCGACTGTCTGCAGGGTCACCGACGGAAGCTGGACGTCCGCGCGGGCGGCTTCGTCCACGAAGATGTGCTGCTCGATTTCGCCGAAACCGCCGCCGCCGTACTCCTTGGGCCAGCCGACGCCGAGCTTCCCGTCGCGGCCCATCCGGCGTACGACGTCGCGGTACACCTGGCCGTGCCGTTCGCGCAGCAACGCCCGGCGCTCGTCGGCGGTCAGCAGACCCGCGAAGTACTCGCGCAGCTGCGCCCGCAGTTCTTGTTGCGCGGCAGTCAGTTCGATGTGCATGCTCATCCCGCCACTCGTTCGCCCAGCCGACCGAGCCGATGCGCCGCTCCCCCGACCGCGCGGCCGAGATCCTTCACCGCCGAGGAATACCGGTGCAGCGGATAAGTGCGGTCGACGCCGACGCCGCCGTGCAAGTGATGACAGATCGCCAGCGCGGACGGCGCCTCATCGGTCAGCCAGTACGCCGCGATGTCCAGCTCCGTGTCCGCGTCCAAACCGGACGCCAGCCGCCACACCGCCGACAGCGCAGCCAGGTGCACGGTGCGGGAAGCGACGTAGACGTCCGCGATTTGCTGGGCCACCGCTTGGAAAGTCGCAAGTGGACGGCCGAATTGCTCGCGCTCGCCGACATGTTTGGCCGTCAACGCCAACGCTCCGGCAAGCAGTCCGTCGCCGAGCGCGAGCGCGCCCGCCAGCGCGTAGCGGTGCAGCGTCTGCAACGCATGGCCCGCCGTGCGGTCACGCAGGAAGTCCGCTTCGCTCACCTTCACGCCATCGAACCGCACCGTGTACTCCGGCGTCCCAGACGCGTTGTACGCGGGCAGCACTTCAACGCCGTCCGCACGCGGATCCACGAGCGCGACGCCGGTGCCGCCCGGCAACGCGATCGGCGTGAGAATCCGGGTCGCCTCCGCGGCGTATGGCACGTGCGTCTTGACGCCGGTCACCGCCCACGCACCGTCCGCCGCCGCACCGCTGGTCCCGGGGATGGAGGTCAGCGGTGCGGACGGCTCGTGCAAGGCAGCAGTGAGAATGCTCTCCCCCGCTGCCGCGGGCGGCAGGAACTCGGCGCGCTGCGCGGGGGTGCCGAGCGCCTCGATCGGCAGGATGCCGAGCGCCAGCACGGCGTACGCGGGCACCGCCGCCGCGGCCCGGCCCACCTCGGTGAGCACCGGGGCGACGTGCTCGACGCCGAGCCCGTCGCCGCCGAGGTCGGCCGGCAAAGGCAGCGCGAGCAGGCCCGCGTCGGCCAGCGCCCGCCACTGGTCCGCGGGCTCGTCGGCCTTCCCGAGCACTTGCGCGGCGAGCGAGGTGATCTCGCCCTGCGTATCGTCGGGGGTGAAGTCCACTCCGGTCTCCCTCCACCTAGGTGGAACACGTTCTATTTTTAGCCGGAATGGGCTGGCTCGGCAACCCCCAGGACCCGGGGCCCGGGCTGTGGATCGACCACGAAGCGGAGAGGGGCGGCACGCCGACGTGGGTGCGGAACAAGTTCTCAAATCAGCGCTGGGCGACGTCGGCTGGCAAGCCACGAGGAAGCTCGCGACCATCCCGCCCACCGCGGGCGTCCCCGACCCGAAGCCGCTGTCCCTTCCCGGCCGCGGCCAGACCGTCGTGGTCGACGTCGGCCCGCGGCACGCTCCCGCGGTGATCCTGCTGCACTCGGTGGCGTGCACCGGGCTGCTCACCTGGTACCCCGCACTGAAGCGGCTGTCGGCGAACCACCGGGTCGTCGTGTTCGACCAGCGCTGGCACGGCCAGGGCATCCGCACGCACGAGTTCAGCCTCGACGACTGCGCGGACGACGTGGCGGCGGTCGCGGACGCCCTGGGGATCGACGAGTTCATGGTCGCGGGCTACTCGATGGGCGGCATGGTCGGCCAGCTGACCGCCCACCGCTACCCGGACCGCGTCACCGGCCTGGTGCTGTGCTCGACGGCGAGCAACTTCCGCCGGGGCATCCGGCAACGCGTGGCGCTGGACCTGTTCGGCCGCACCCTGCACCTGCTGCGCGACCAGGCCCGCATCGGCCTCGTCCCGGGCGAACCCCGCCGCGAACGCCTCGCCCGGCTGGAGGACCACCGGTGGGCGCTGGAGGAATTCCGCTCGACGAGCCCGTGGGCGATCGCGGTCGCGCTGGACGAGATCGGGCGCTTCGATTCGACCCCGTGGCTGCACACTCTCGACCTGCCCGCAGCGGTGGTGGTGACTTCGCGGGACGGGTTCATTGCGCCCGCGCATCAGCGGAGTTTGGCGCGGCGGATCCCTGGGGCGGCGACTTATGAGATTCCGGCCGGGCATACTGCGTGTGTCTTCGCGGCGGACCAGTTTGTGGCCGCGCTGATGGCGGCGTGCACTTCGGTGCAGGCGGCTATCTCTGGGCAGGAGCGGATCGCGGACTCGGCTTAGGGGCTCGTAAGTGTTTATCCCGGTTCTAACCGGGATTGCCACTCACGACGTCCTTAGTAGGTCGAAACCAGGTCCGCGGGCCGAAGCTCCAACCGGTACGGCACCTCTAGCCGCACCGCATCGTCCCCGGAAGCTTCCCCGTCCAGCACATACTCGCCGTCAACCAGCCGGAAGCAGCTCAGCGTCGGCTCGTTCGGTTCGATCACCCAGTAGTACGGGCAGCCCGCCAGCGCGAGCCGGGCCGGTTTGAGAAACCGGTCGATGTGCCTGCTCGACGGCGACACCACCTCGACCGCCAGCACCGGGACGCCGACCAGCGCGCGTTCGGTGAACGTCTCGCGCCGCCCGACCACGACGTCCGGGATCATCACGGTGAACTCGTCGAGCACCACGTCCACCGGCGCGGGGAGGACCTCGCAGTCGGCAGGGCACACCGGGGTGAGCGCGGCCAGGAGGCGCGCGACCACCCGCTGGTGCAGCGGACGCGGGGACGGGCTCACCAGAAGCGTCCCGTCCACCAGCTCGTACCGGCGGCGTTCATCCGAGATCGTCTCCAGGTCCCGACGCGTGAGACGGTCGCCGTGCGCGAACATCGGGACTGTCATCATGCTGCCCCCGCTGGCGGGCCGACCGGAAACGACTCGGCCAGGGTAGTCGGGCACGCGCGGCAGCGCGAACCGTCCCGCGACCGGCCGCCGACCCGGCTAGCCCATTCGCCGCGGGGCTCGGCCGCCGAATCGCTCACCGTGGGTCACCGAAACGCGGGGATTCCGCCCCGGACAGCGCAGCCGTGCCCAGCGAACAGGTTCTTTCGCGGGAGCCGGGCGATTTATCGAAACCGCAATTCCGCGTCCAGTAAACGGCCATCACGGGATCACCTACCCGTTGCCTGGCCTCGAAAAACCCGCGTTGGCGCATCCCGAAAGGAAACCCTATCATCGGCGGTGCCCGCGTCCCGTGAATGGGTGATTCAGCGGAATTTCACCATTCCGCACGCCATTCGCGCTCCGTGATTAACCGGCCGGACCGCTGCGCCGCCTAGGCTGAACGGACGTCTTCGAATTCTTCTCCTCCGGTGGTGGTCGCATGCCTGCCCCCAGCCGCCCGGCGTCCCTCTTCCGCCTCGACGGCTCCGCCGCGGAAACCGACCTGCTGACCCCGCTGTCCCCCGAACAGATCAGCGCCGACCGCCCGGTCGACCTGCCCGGCGCCCGCGCACGACTGGTCGCCGGAGCGTTCCGCACCGAGGCCCCGCAATGGCTGCAGCACGCCGAAGCCCTCGGCGGCGGCCCGCTCGACCTGCCCTCGACGCTGCCGTTCGCCGTGCTCCTCGTGCCGCGCCCGCCGTGGACCTACGCGGTCACCTGGGGCGCGGGACATCTCGTGCTCAACGACGAACACGTCGAGCAGGGTTTCGGGCTGCGCTTCGGAATCCGCCGCCTCGACCCGTTCGACCTCGGGCTCGTCGCGAGCGCCGCGCTGGACGTTTCCGCGCGGGCCACCCAGATTTCGATCCCGGGCGGCGGCGAACTGTCCGCGTTCCGGCTCGAACCGTACGGAGATCTCGTCCACCGGCTCGCGGGTTCGGCAGACCTGACCGACCTCACCTACGGCCGGGTGACCGGCAAGCGCTACCGCATCCGCGTCGGCACCTCGCTGTGGGCGCCGCTGGCGAAGGATCCCGAAGCGTTCCTGGCCGATCTCGACGCTGTCGGTGCCGTCGTCGACGAACCGGACGCGGATTCCGCACTGCGCTTCATCGCCCAGACCCGCCCGATGGACCGGCACCACCCGCTCGTGCCCGAACTGGAACGGCAACTGGCCGAAGCACTCGGCGGCAGCGACGCACTCGGCCTCGCCTGGCCGTCGAGCGCCGCGAACGACGCGGAGAACGCCGGTTCGTTCCGCATCACCACGCTCGGTCCCGGCGGCCCGATCCACGTGCCCGGCCGCCTGGACCTGGAGCACTTGACCACCCGCCTCGCGACGATTCCCGTTGAGCGACGGCTGAAAGCCCTGCGCGCGGGCCGCATCACGACCTGCGCCGACGAGGCCGGCGCGGAACCCACCGGAGCGCCGCTGCCCGCCGCTCGCTGGCTGGTGTTCGAGACGACTGTCGAGCACACGCGGTACGTCTTCCATCAGGCCCGCTGGTACCGGATCGGCGAGACTTACGTGGCGCAGATGCGGGATCAGGTGCGCGACCTCTTGGCGCGCAAGCACATCTGGCCGGATATCACGTGGAAGCCGAGCGGTCAGCCTGATGACGAACACCGGTATTGCCAGCGAGTGGCGGCTCTCGCTCCGGGGTATCTGTGCCTGGACAAGGATTTCGCGAGCACTCCCCTGCATCCGCGATTCGAGCTGTGCGATCTGCTGGGGCCCGAGGATGAGCTGATCCACGTCAAATGGCTAGGTCGTGCGACGGCGGCCAGTCACCTCTACACGCAAGCGCTCGTGTCCGCCGAGGCTCTGCACGACGAGCCGGACGCGTTGGCACAACTGGCCGACAAGGTGTCTACATTGGACTCAGGGCGAATGCTGGGCGGCGCGCCGGACACCGTCGTGCTCGCTGCCGCTGGACGGGCGTGGAACGTGGACGAGCTGTTCACGCTCTCCCAGGTCGCCCTGCTGCGGCTGGACCGAGCGGTGCGCAGCCTGCGCGCGACGTTGAAGTTCGCCGACATCCCCTACACGGCGAAGAAGAAACGTCGTTAGACCGGCGCTGCCTTGCTCAGCTCGTCCAGAGCCTCCGGCAACGCGTCCGCCAGCGGCCACAGATCCTTCACCAATTCCTTGGCCCCCAGCAACCCCACCCCGACCTTGCCGTCATTCGACAACACCGTGATGTTGAGCCCCGCCCCGTGAAACACCGGCCCCAGCGGATACAGCCCGGTGATCCGCGCGCCCAGCAAATACAGCGGCATCGGCGGCCCGGGAACGTTCGAAATGATCAGGTTGTGCACCACTGGATGCCGTTCGGCCAGCCGCAGCGCCGAATACGCGCGCACGCCCAGTCCGAATACCGTCGCCGGGGAGAATTGGGCCCAGTCGGCGAGCATGTCGGCGTCGATGTCGTAATGGTGGTCCTTCGCCCGCCGGTTCGCCTCGGCCAGGAAGAACACGCGCGCCGCCGGGTCGGGCAAATGCGTGGGCAGCGAAGCGAAAAAGGCGGAAACCCGGTTGCTGCCGTGATCGCGTTCCGTGCGTTCATGCACCGACACCGGAACCGTCGCCACCAGCGGATCGCCCGGCAATTCGCCGCGAGCGAGCAGGAATTGCCGCAGTGCGCCGGAAACCAGCGCGAGCACCACGTCGTTCACGGTGACGCCGAAAGCGTCCTTCACCTGCTTCACCGCATCAAGGTCCAACTGCGCGAACGCGACCGAACGGTGTCCGGTGATAGTCCCGTTCAGCGAGGTTCGCGGCGCGGTGAACGGCACCGGCATTCCCTTGCCGCGCACGGTTTTCATCGCCCACTTCGGCACCAACCCCAGCAGCTCCGGCAGCAGCCGGGCAATCTCGAACGGCCGGTGCAGCAGCGAATCGGCGCTCTCGCGCAGCAGCCGCAACCGGGTCGGCAGGCCGTCGTTGTGCTGCTCGCCGGCAGGCAGCTCGGGCAGCGGCGCGTCGGGTTCGAGCCCGGCGAGGTAGCCGATCAGGCTGGCCCCGCCGACGCCGTCGACGCTCGCGTGGTGCATTTTCAGCAGCACCGCCAGCCGTCCGTCCGACAGCCCCTCGATGACGTAGCACTGCCACAGCGGTTGCGCGCGGTCGAGCCGCTGCCCGGCGATGTGCGCGCACATCTCGGCGAGCTCGCGGTCGTCGCCCGGCGCGGGCAGGCCGATCCGGTGCACGTGGTTGTCAAGGTCGAAATCCTCGTCCTCGACCCACACCGGATGGTTGAGGTTCCAGAGTGGATTGTGGAGTTTGCGGCGGAACGCCGGGATCACCGCGACGCGTTCGGCGAGGCGGCGCTTGAACTCGGGGAACGCGTAGCCGCCGGGCATGGTCGAACCGTCGAGCGTCAGCAGGCCGCAGACGTGCAGGACCTGCGAGGGCGTCTCCAGGTAGAGGAAGCTCGCATCCAGCCCGCTCAGTCGCTGCATGCCTGCCAGCGTAAGGCAGAACCCTGGCCGGGGCGCTCGGCGGAGGTAGCATCGGGCAGGTGAAACCGGACTTCGTGACCCGCCGGGCGGCGCAGCTCGGCCTCGCCGCGCTCGCGCTGCGGCCGCCGAAACCGCGGCCGACCTCGATCCCGGTGTTCTTCGCCGGCTGGCTCACCGGCGAGCTCGCGCCGCACCTGCTCGCTCTCACCGCGGCCGACACCGTGCAGCACGTCGCGCGCCACGGGTTGCACCGGCGCCGCGACCGCGCCGGGCTGGCGCTGGCGGCGCTGTCCGCAGCCGGTTTCGCCTCCCTGATCGCGACCTCGCAGAAGGCGCGCATCGAGGTCGAGTCCGCGCTCACCGAAGCACTCGGCGAGGACTACGCCGGCCAACTCGAGAGCCCGTCGGACTTCTCGACGCCGTGGGGACGGCTGCTGATGCCGTTCCGGATCCACGAACCGGACGTCGTGCGCGACCGGAATGTCGCTTACGCCCCTGGCGGCAAACGATTCCTGCTGGACGTCTACCGTCCGCGCGAAACCGTCCGCGACGCGCCGGTGCTGCTGCAGATCCACGGCGGCGCATGGACCATCGGCAACAAGGAACAGCAGGGCCTGCCGCTGATGCGCCACCTCGCCCGCCGCGGCTGGGTCTGCGTGGCGATCAACTACCCGCTCTCCCCCGCGTCGCGCTGGCCCGCGCACATCGTCGCCGCCAAGCAAGCGCTCGCCTGGATCCGCGAGCACATCGCGGAGTACGGCGGCGACCCGCGGTTCGTCGCGGTCACCGGCGGTTCGGCGGGCGGGCACCTGGCCGCGCTGCTCGCGCTGAGCCAGAACGACCCGGCGCTGCAGCCCGGTTTCGAGGAGGCGGACACGAGCGTGCAGGCCTGCGTGCCGCACTACGGCGTGTACGACATCGCCGCGTCGACCGGCGAGGAGGAAAGCCGGTACCGGCTGGAAAGCCTGATGGCGCGGCGGGTGTTCGCCCCGGAACACCGGCTGGACGACTATCTCGCGGCGTCCCCGATGGACCGGGTCGCCGAGGACGCGCCGCCGTTCTTCGTGATCCACGGCCGCCACGATTCGCTCGTGCCGGTCGCCGAGGCGCGGGAGTTCGTCGCCCGGCTGCGCGCCAAATCCGCCCATCCGGTGGCGTACGCGGAACTCGCCGGCGCGCAGCACGCGTTCGACGTGTTCCCGTCAATCCGCAGCACGCACGTGGTGCGCGGCGTCGAACACTTCCTCGATTGGGCTCGCGCTCAGGCGTTGACGCCGGTGAGCGAGAAGAATTCCTGACGCGACCGGGCGTCCTCGCGGAGCGTGCCCATCAGGGTGGACGTGACCGTGGACGAGCCGGTCGCCTGCACGCCGCGCAGGGTCATGCAGGTGTGCTCGGCCTCGATCACGACGCCGACGCCTTTCGGTGCCAGCTGGTCGCCGAGCCAGCCCGCGATCTGCTTCGTCAGCCGCTCCTGCACCTGCGGACGGCACGCGAAGTACTCGACGATCCGCGCGAGCTTCGACAGCCCGAGGATCCGCTCGCCCGGCAGATACCCGACGTGCGCGACGCCGATGAACGGCAGCAGGTGGTGTTCGCAGACCGACCGGACCGGGATGTCGCGGGCCAGCACCAGCTCGTCGTAGCCCTCGTCGTTGGGGAACGTGGTGAGGTCGAACTCGCGGGGCGTGAACAGCTCCGCGTACGCGCGGGCCATCCGGCCGGGGGTGCCGCGCAGGCTCTCCGAGTCGAGGCTGACGCCGAGCGCGCGCAGGAAGTCCCCCGCGGCGGTTTCAGCCGCGGCCAGGTCGAGGCCGGGATCGGGCTCGTGGACGACGCGGAGGGCGGTTCCGGACGACTGCATGGGCGATCCTCGGGCGGTCGGTGCTGGCAGGACGGGTTTCGCCTACAAATCTTGGTCTTATCGCCTCCCGGAGTCAATGTGACCAGGTGAACAAGCCGGGTAGCGGGTTCGGAGAACCTCGCTGGGCGTTATCGTGGGTGTGTGACGAGTGACCTGGCGACCATCCGCGCGGTAGCGGCGCTGGACGAGGACCTGCGCCGGGGGATGTACGCGTTCATCCGCGACGCCGGCCGCCCGGTGACGCGCGAGGAGGCGGCCTCGGCGGTCGGCATCTCGCGCAAGCTGGCGGCGTTCCACCTGGACAAACTCGTGACGGCCGGCCTCCTGCGCGCCCGCTACGAGACCGTCGGCGGCGTCCGCAAGGTGGGCCGCGCCCCGAAGGTCTACGAGCCCGCCGCGACCGACTTCGCGATCACCATCCCGCCCCGGCATCCGGACGTGCTGGCCGCGATCCTGGTGGACGCGGTCGCCTCGGCGGCCCCCGGGGAACCGGCCCGGGACGCGGCCCTGCGCGAGGCCGGAGCGCACGGCACCGCGGCCGGCGCCGCCGAACGCGAACGCTCCCGCCCGGGTCGGCTTGGCACGGAACGCGGGCTGACGCTGGCGAGCACGGTCCTGGCCCGGCACGGTTTCGAGCCGAACCGCGAGACGCCGGTGTGCCTGCGGATGCGCAACTGCCCGTTCCAGCCGCTGGCCGGTCGCGCGCCGGATCTGGTGTGCGGGATGACCGACCGGTTCCTGACCGGGGTCGTGGAGGGGCTGGAAGTGCCGGGGGTGGCTACGGCCCGGGTCGCGCCGCGCGATGGCGGGTGCTGCGTGGAGCTTCGGGGGTCTGAGTCAGCCGGTAGTTGACCGGCTGCAGATGCCGGGATCCGTCGACGGCCCTGGGCCTCGCATCGCAGCGGGAACGCTGCGTGGGACTTCTCGATGGCCGAGCCAGCCGGGTCCGCTTCAGCCTGCGGACGCGGTAGGCGGACTTGCGGGTTTCAGACTCGGCGGAGGTCGAGCATGAACTCGCGTTGCGGCACCAACCTGGCAGGGCTCCGGGGCTAGCCGAACGAAACCGCGCGCAGCACCCGCTCCACGTGGGCGGCGGGCCAGTCCTCCGTGAACGGTCGCGTGCGCAGCAGCCATCGGTGGAAAACCGGGCCCAGCAACAGTTCCGCGCCGTCCTCCGGGCATCCGACCCCGGCGCGGGCCAGGCGGTCGGCGATAGCGCGCAGTTGCGGGCCCAGCAGGCGGTCCAGGACTTCGGCACCGATCGCCGGGTCGGTCTGCAGTTCGGCGGTCACCGCGCGGAGCAGGCGGTCGGTCGCGGGGTCGGTCAGTTCGGCGATCATGCCGTGGACCAAGGTCGCCAAATCCGCGCGAAGATCGCCGGTGTCGGGGATGGCGACTTCGCCGGAAGCGTCCAGGCTTTGCTCCAGCAGCGCATCCAGCAGCACCGCGGCGGGCGACGACCACGTGCGGTACAGCGTTTGCTTTCCGGCGCCCGCGCGGGCCGCGATGCCCTCCATGGTCAGGCCGCCGAAACCGGACTCGGCGGCGAGGGAGAGCACCGCGGCGTGGACGCGGGCCCGGGTGCTGGCGCGGGCCATGTCAGATCTCCGCGTCGGCGAAACGCTTGTCCTGGCGGTAATCCGTCAGGCGTCCCGACAGTGCGGTCGCGACCATCGCGGGGGCATCGGCTCCTGCCAGGACACGCAGCCGTTGGTCGGCGGGGTCGTTGACGTGCCGCAGGATTTCGGCGGCGATGTCCGCGGGCGGGGTGCCGCCGCCGGTGCCGGTGGTGGCCCACGGAACGGTCGTCGTGCCGAACATTCGCTCGCGCAGGCCGTCGTACGCCGGGTTCGGGGTGGCGAACCGCATGCTGCCGGTGGCCCATTCGGTGTCCATCCCGCCCGGTTCGACGATGCTCACCCGCACACCGAACTCCGCGACCTCTTGCGCGATCGCTTCGCTCATTCCCTCCAGCCCCCACTTGCTCGCGCTGTAAAGCCCGAATCCCGGCACCGAACCGGCACCGCCGACCGAGGAGATCTGCACGACGTGGCCCGACCGCTGCTCGCGCAGCACCGGCAGCGCGGCTTGGGTCAGCCACAGCGCACCCAGCACGTTCGTCTCCAGGATGTCCCGCGCTTCGTCCTCGCTTACCTCTTCGGCCATGCCGACCAGCCCGTATCCGGCGTTGTTCACCACGACGTCCAGCCGGCCGAACTCGGACAGGGCCCGCTCCACGGTTTCCCGCGCCGCGGCCCGGTTACGCACGTCGAGCACGTGCTCGACGACATTCCGGTGCTCCGGCGCACTCCCTGACGCGCGGACGGTGGCCAGCACCCGGTCGCCCGCTTCCGCGGCGGCGATCGCCAACGCCCGGCCCAGGCCGCGGCTCGTTCCGGTGATCACCCATGTTCTCGTCATGCCGCAGACGGTAGCACGAAACGAGACGGTCCGTCTCGTTTTGCTGAGCGCACGTGATTCAGCCCTCCGCCGGGTAGGCGAGATCGACCGGCTGCTCGGCCGGAGGCCCGTCCGGCCACCATTGACCCGCGACTCGCACGAAGCGGTACCACCGGCTGTCCCGGCCATACCGGAGCTGCACCGGCCCGACCGTGATCCGGTTACGCCACACCTTCACCTCCCCCGGCAATTCCGCGAGTTCCGCGCGCGCCACCGCCAACGGCCCGGGTCCGGGACTCCACACCTCCCGCAACGCGGCCAACCCGCTGCGACCCGCTTCCCGCCACGCCTGCGCCGACACGATCAGCTCCGACGGCGCGACCTCAGCGGCAGTGGCCAGCCCGAACACGTCCGCTCCCGGCCGCGCGGCGCGACGGGCCAGGTCCTCGGCGAAAGTCAAGTCCGCCAAGGCATCCCGGGTGTGCAGGAGGCCGAACGCGAGCGACGCGGCATCGGCGGCCAGAGCGGTGAGGGCGGCGGACGTCAGGCCGGTGCGCGCGGGCGGATCGAGGTCGAGCACGGCGGGCGGACCGGGTTCGCCGGGGATCGCGGGCAACGGCGGCAGCGGCGCGATCCGCCGCGCGTATGCCTTTTTCGGTGTCAGCCCGACGTCCGGCGCGCGAGCCGGACGGGCGGCGCTGGGGGTCCGCAATTCGCGCAGCTGAGCCAAAACCTCGTCCCGGCCGCGCCCGCGCAGGGTGAACAGCACGAACGGATCGGCGTCCACCTCGTCGGCGACCAGGTAGTACACCGCAGCCACGTGTTTGCACGGATTCGCGCTGTCCGGACAGGAACAGCGCGGCCTCAGGTCGCCGGGTCCGGGCAGCAGGTCGGCCCCGGCCTCGCGAGCCTGGACGGCCAGTTCCTCCGGCAGTTCGCCATCGAGCAGGGCGGCGGCGTGCCCGAGCCGACGGCCCGCGACGTCGAGCAGCCTGTCCCATTCCTCGGCGCTGAACTCGCGCATCCGGATGGCGACGCGGTACGGATCCGGCCTGCTTCCGCGCACCCACGCGCTGATCTCGCCCGCGCTGATCGCCAGCTGGTCCACTACGCCCTTGCGCGCGTACGTCCGCCCGCGCGGCAGCCGGTTCGGGTCCAGCTTGGCGCGCTGCTCCAGCGCTTCCACCCACGCCCGGCCCCACCACCGGCTCCCGAACGTCCGCCGCGGCGGCATCAGCCGCTCCCGAGCCGGACGAGATCGGCGAGCTGGTCGTCGGACAGTTCGGTGATCCAGTCCTCCCCCGCGCCGACGACCGCGTCGGCCAGCCCGCGCTTGGTCTCCAGCACCGCGGCGACGCGCTCCTCCAGCGTGCCCTCCGCGATCAGCCGGTGCACCTGCACCGGCCGGTCCTGGCCGATCCGGTACGCGCGGTCGGTGGCCTGGTCCTCCACCGCCGGGTTCCACCAGCGGTCGTAGTGGATCACGTGCGTGGCCTGGGTGAGGTTGAGCCCGACGCCGCCCGCCTTGAGCGACAACAGGAACACCGGCACCTCGCCGGACTGGAACGCGGCCACCATCTCGTCGCGCTGATTCGGCCCCACCTCGCCGGACAGCAGCGCGGTCGGCAGCCCGCGCTCGGCCAGCCTTCGCTCCAGCAACCGGCACAGCCGCACGTACTGGCTGAACACCAGCACGCTCTCGCCTTCGTCGAGGATGACGTCCAGCAGTTCCTCGAACGCGGCGAGCTTGCCCGACCGTCCGCTCAGCGTGCCGGTGCTTTCCTTGAGGTAGTGCGCCGGGTGATTGCAGATCTGCTTGAGTTCGGTGAGCAGCTTCAGCACCTGGCCGCGCCGCTGCACCCCTTGCGCCTCACGGATTTGCGCGAGGTTTTCCCGCACCACCGCCTCGTACAGCGTGGTCTGCTCGGCGGTCAGCGGGACATACCGGTCGGTCTCGGTCTTGCGCGGCAGTTCCGGCGCGATGTCCGGGTCGGTTTTGCGGCGGCGCAACAGAAACGGCCGGACCGTCGCGGCCAGCCGACCGGTGACCGTCTCGTCCCGGTCCCGTTCGATCGGCCGCGCCACGGTGCGCCGGAACTTCTCCAGCGGGCCGAGCAGCCCCGGCGTGGTCCAGTCGAGCAGCGACCACAGTTCGGTGAGCCGGTTCTCCACCGGCGTGCCAGTGAGCGCCACGCGGGCTGCCGCGGGCACCTGCCGCAGCTCTTTTGCTGTGGCGGACAACGGGTTCTTGACGTGCTGCGCCTCGTCCGCCGCGACCATACCCCAGTCCACTTCGGACAGTAGCTCTCGGTCGCGGCGCAGCACCCCGTACGTGGCGAGCACGACCTCGTCCGGGGCCAGGTCGTCGAGATGCCGGCCGCCGCCGTGGAACCGGCGCACCGGGACGTCCGGCGCGAACTTGCCGAACTCTCGTTCCCAGTTGCCCAGCAGCGACGTCGGGCACAACACGAGCGTCGGCCCCGCCGCCTGCGCGCGGCGGTGCAGATGCAAGGCGATGAGCTGGATTGTCTTGCCCAGCCCCATATCGTCGGCGAGACAGGCGCCGAGGCCGAGTTCGGTCATGGCGATGAGCCAGCCCAGCCCGGCCCGTTGATACGGACGCAGCGTGGCAGTAAGTCCCGCCGGTTCCTCGACGGGCGCGGGATCCCGTTCGCGCAGCCGTTCGGCGAGCCCGGACAACGCTGGCTGCGGAGCGAACTCGACTCGTTCGCCGTCGACCTCCAGCTCGCCGGTGAGCGCCGCGGCCAGCGCTTCGGCACCGGTGAGCCGCGAACGCCGAGCCCGCATTCGCGCCAGCAGGGCGGGATCGAGCTTCACCCACTGGCCACGCAACCGGACCAGCGGACGTTTCGCTTCGGCGAGCGCCGCGACCTCTTCGTCGGTGAGTTCGCTGCCGCCGAGGCTGAGCCGCCAGCGGAATTCCAGCAGGCCGTTGAGCGGGAACGCGGGACCGGATTCGCTCGCCGGGGCTTGCGTCACGCTCGCCTTCGCCCGGACCTCGCCGGCGAAAAGATCCTTGGGCCACAAGACTTCGATGCCCGCGCCGCCCAGATCTCGCGCACCGGTGCCGAGCAGGTCGACTACGTCGTCGTCGGACAATGGAAGCGTGGTCGGTGCCGGTTCGGACAGGACTCGGCCCAGCGGCGGCCAGGCTCGCGCGCCTCGCCTGAGCCCCAGCAGAAGTTGCGTTTCCACTTGGTCGCCGAGCCGGTGCAGGACTGCTTCGGGAGCGTCCCAGAGGGTGGCTGCTTCGACCACCAGGCTCGGCTCGAGAGTGGAACGGACGGCCAGGACTCCGGCGAATTCCTCGTCAGTCGCTTCGATTCGCAGCAGCAGTTGTGCCCCGTCGGGGCGGCGGGCTTCTAGTTCGGTGAGCCATGCTGCGCCGTCTGGGTCTAGCAGTGTGGGTTGCGATTCCGCGAACGCCGTCCCGCCGGATCCGACCGCTGCTGCCGGGCTGCGCACGAGGACGTCCGCCGCTGCGTCCCATACCGCGCGGACTAGTGATTCTGGCGAGTGCAGGCGGATTCGCTTGACGCCGGATAGCGGCAGTGCGTGTGCTTCGGGGGGCAACGCAGCCGCGAGTCCGCGCAGGAGTTCCTCGTCGGCGGCGTCTAGCGGGCCTACTCGCCAGGTTCCTAGGCCGCTCGGGGTGGACGCTGGGCGCAACCGGCCGCGTGCTACGAGGTTCACCCCTGCGTTGACTACTGCCGACCATGCTGCCAGCGCCGGGCTGGTGTCGTCCGGCACGACGAGCAGCCTCGGGATGGCGGTTGCCAGCGGGATCAGCCGCGCTACTACCTCGGTGCGGGCGAATTTTCCGCCGCCGGGCAGGACTAGCTGGATCGGGGTGTCTCCCTCGATCTCGTCGCCCCACAGTGCCAGAACTCCCTCTCGCGGGGGATCCGAGGGGAGGTAGGTGGCTTGGGTGGTCTGGTCGAACTCCACTTGGGCACGGTAACGCTTGGGTACGACAGTTCTGCTCGTCGCCTGGCTGGGACCTCGTCGCCTGGCGGCGACATTGGTCCCATGGTTGCGTGGGGCACCCCGAAGCTTGAGTGTGCTGACGGTCTGGGGGTGCTTGTCAAGGCCTGTGCGTTGAGATAGTCGACGACCGTTGACGGCCGCGCCAGCGCCACCGCTTTGCCGCCGAGCCCGGCCCCGGTGTCGACCTGGATGTGCTG
>NZ_JBSFNS010000086.1:0-35971 GCF_053587275.1 Amycolatopsis sp. NPDC003676 | reverse complement strand
CGACGAGCCCTCGCCGGAGATGGCGACAGTGGTCTACTTCGTGGCGTCCGAATCGGTCACCAATGCGGCCAAACATGCCAGCGCCAATAAGGTCACTATCGATGTCCATAAGGAAGAAACCAGGATCGTCGCTGAGATCACTGACGACGGCTGCGGCGGTGCGACCATGAGCGAGAGTGGCGGATTGTCCGGACTGGCAAGGCGAGTTGCGGCGATGGATGGCGAATTTTCCTTGCAGAGCCCGGAAAGCGGGACTACGGTGCGGGTGACGTTGCCGTGCGTGTGATCCTGGCTGAGGACGCGACGTTGCTCAGAGAAGGCCTCGTAAGGCTGCTGGCGGAGGAAGGACACGAGGTAGTCGCCGCAGTCGGCGATGGCGAGAAGCTCCTCGAAGCGACTGCGGAACACCAGCCCGACGTGGTCGTCACGGATGTCCGCATGCCGCCGACCCACACCGACGAAGGGCTGCGTGCCGCCCTCGAGATCCGCGAACGTTGGCCGGAAACCGGCGTGCTCGTGCTGTCCCAGTATGTCGAGAAACGTTACGCGGCCAAGCTCATAGGCGGCGACGGCGGCAGGGTCGGCTACCTCCTCAAAGACCGCGTAGCGCAAGTAGGCGACTTCCTCGACGCACTGGACCGGGTCGGCGCCGGTGGTGCGGCATTCGACCCGGAGGTGGTGCGCAGGCTGGTCGCCCGCACTTCGCACGAGGACGCGCTCGCCCGGCTGACCCCGCGCGAGCGCGACGTGCTGGAGAAAATGGCGCAGGGCCACACGAACGCGAGCATCGCCACGCTGCTGTACGTCTCGCAGAGCGCCGTGGAGAAGCACGTGAACGCGATCTTCGACAAACTCGACCTGCCGCAAGCGAAGGGCTACAGCCGACGCGTGCTGGCCGTTCTCCGTTACCTCGGTTCGTAAGTCACAGCGGTCGACGCAGGTCCTCCGCGTCGACGATGTGGTACGCGTACCCCTGCTCCGCGAGGAACCGCTGCCGGTGTGCGGCGTACTCAGTGTCCACTGTGTCCCGCGAGACGATCGAATAGAAGTGCGCCTGCCGTCCGTCGCCCTTGGGACGCAACAGCCGGCCGAGGCGTTGCGCCTCCTCCTGCCGCGAGCCGAACGTGCCCGACACCTGGATCGCCACCGACGCTTCCGGCAGGTCGATCGAGAAGTTCGCCACCTTCGACACCACCAGCGTGCGCAGTTCGCCGCGGCGGAACTTGTCGAACAGCTCCTCCCGCTCCTTGTTCCGCGTCGCGCCCTGGATCACCGGGGCTTCCAGTTCCGCGCCCAGCATCTCGAGCTGGTCGAGGTAGGCGCCGATCACCAGCGTCGGCTCGCCGGCATGTTTGTCCACAATGGACCGGATCACCGGGATCTTCGTCATCGCCGTCGCCGCGAGCTTGTACCGCTCGTCGGCGTCCGCGGTGGCGTACTGCAGACGTTCGTTCTCGGTCAGCGTCACCCGCACCTCGGTGCACTCCGCGGGCGCGATCCAGCCCTGCGCCTCGATGTCGCGCCACGGCACGTCGTACCGCTTCGGGCCGATCAGCGAGAACACGTCGCCCTCGCGGCCGTCCTCGCGCACCAGCGTGGCGGTGAGCCCGAGGCGGCGCCGCGACTGCAGGTCCGCCGTCATCCGGAACACCGGCGCGGGCAGCAGGTGCACCTCGTCGTAGACGACCAGGCCCCAGTCGCGCGAATCGAACAGGTCGAGGTGCTTGTACTCGCCCTTGGTCTTGCGCGTGACCACCTGGTACGTCGCGATGGTGACCGGCCGGATCTCCTTCTTCTCCCCGGAGTACTCGCCGATCTCGTCCTCGGTGAGCGACGTGCGCGCGACCAGTTCGCGCTTCCACTGCCGCCCGGCGACGGTGTTGGTGACCAGGATCAGCGTGGTCGCCTTGGCGTGCGCCATCGCGGCGGCGCCGACCAGCGTCTTGCCCGCGCCGCACGGCAGCACGACGACGCCGGAGCCGCCCGCCCAGAACGCTTCGGCGGCCTGCCGCTGATAGTCGCGCAGGTGCCAGTCTTCCTCGGCGAGGTCGATCGGATGCGCTTCGCCGTCCACGTACCCGGCGAGGTCCTCGGCGGGCCAGCCGACCTTCAGCAGCGCTTGCTTGAGCCGCCCGCGTTCGGACGGGTGCACGATCACCGTGTCGTCGTCGATCCGCGAGCCCAGCATCGGGCTGATCTTCTTGTTGCGCGAGACCTCTTCCAGTACCGCGCGGTCGGTCGTGGTCATGACCAGGCCGTGCGCGGGGTGGTTGGCGATCTGCAGCCGCCCGAACCGGCCCATCACGTCGACGACGTCGATCAGGAGCGGCTGCGGCACCGGGAAGCGCGAGTACGTGGTGAGCGCGTCCACCACCTGTTCCGCGTCGTGCCCGGCGGCGCGCGCGTTCCACAACGCGAGCGGCGTGATCCGGTAGGTGTGCACGTGCTCGGGCGCTCGTTCCAGTTCGGCGAACGGCGCGATGGCGATCCGCGCGTCGCCGGCACGCGGATTGTCGACCTCGAGCAGCACGGTTTTGTCGGACTGGACGATCAGGGGGCCATCAGTCACCTCTCCTTTATACGTTCCCTCCCGGACCGCGGCCCGGGGATGCCAAGATGACGGGACGAAGCCGCGGGAGGGGACCCAGTGACCACACCACCGTTCGGCGTGCCGCCGGCCGCGAACCCGTACCAGGCGCCCCCGCCGCAAGCGGTCCAGGGCGGCCCGAAACGGGTGTCGGGCAAGCAGAAAGCGCTCTTCGCCGGGCTCGTCGTCGTAGCGCTCGGGCTCGGGACGCTCGGCGCGTTCGGGTTCGCCGCGATCGCGCGTTCGGCGGGACCGCCGGTCGCGGGCAGCTGCCTGTACCTCTCGTCGTTCGGCTCGGAGACGCAGACCTACACCGGCGCGGACTGCTCCGAGCAGGCCGCCACCTATCGCGTCGACACTGTCGTCAAGGGCCGCGCCTCGTGCAGCGGCGAGGACTACGTGCGGTTCGAGCTGTACTCGTCGTCGTCCCGCACCAGCGGCAGGCCAACCCAGACGCTGTGCCTCGCGCTGAACGTCGCGTCCGGCGAATGCGTGCGCGACGTTTCGGACGAATCGAAGGTCGGCAAGGTCGCCTGCGACGACCCCAAGGCGGAAGCGCGCGCGGTCGTGCACGACGGCGAGCGGAAGGCGTCCAGCTGCGGCGACAAGGACCTGTCGCTGGTCTACGCGGGGCCGCCGGTGCGCACGATCTGCCTGCAGCCGACCGGGGCGAGCATCTGACGCCCTCGTGCGCGGCAATCGCGGTTAGAACCGTGATCAACACTCACAAGGCGTTGGGCAGCATCGCCGCCACGTCCAGCCGGTTGGCGAGCTGCCCGGAGCTGTGCATGAGGTCGGCCACGCGCTGCAGCCGGGTCGCCGACAGCGTGGTCGGGTAGCTGCCGAGCGAGATCAGCGCGGCGGTCGTCTGGTCGATGTCGGAGAACGTCGGCAGCGCGTCGCGCACCTTCGCCGAATCGGACGCGGCGAGCTGGGCCTGGGTGAGGACGTTCCGGAACGCGGTCAGCGTGCGCGGGTTCGCCGCGGCGAACTGGCCGGTCGCGGCGTAGCCCGACGCCGGGAAGTCCAGCGTCGCGCCGGTCGAGCCGTCGGCGAGGACCTGTGCGCCCAGCTCTTTCTCCGCGCGGGTGATGTACGGCTCGACCATCAGCGCCGCGTCCGCGTCCCCGGACTGCAGCGCGGCGGGCATCTGCGCGAACGGCCGGGTCGTGAATTGGATCTTCGATTTGTCGACGCCCGCCGTGCCGAGGACGGCCCGCGCGGTGAGCGCGCCGATGTCGTCGGGGGAGTCCACGGCGATCGTCGGCGACTTCTTCGCGGTCGGTTCGGTGTAGTCGGAACCGGGCAGCGTGACGAGCGCGATGGTCGTGCGGCCGAAGGTGTACGCCTCGCCTTGCAGTTGCAGCGCGGTGCCCGATCCCGCGGCGCGGAACAGGGACACGTCGTTGCCGAACGTCACATCGACCTGTCCGGCTTTCAGTTTTTCCACGCCGTCGCTGTCGCCGAGTTCCACCAGTTGGACATTCAACCCGGCCTGGCGGAACTTTCCGGCCGCGACGGCGATGCGCAGCGGGGCGGTGTCGATCGGGCTCGCGACGCCGACCCGCAGCGTCGCGCGTTCCGGCGGTTGCGCTTGCCCGGAGTCACTGGATCCGAACATGGAGCAGCCGCTGAGTGCGAACAACGTCGCCACCAGCGCAAACCTCAGACCGGTCGCTTTCACTCGCCATCCCCTGCCGGGAGAATCTCTGCCTCGTGCTGGATCGTATGGGCCGCTGCCCATACGATCGCCCGCAGGGCTGTGCCCCCGCCAGGGTGGCTTCCCGATCTTTTCGCCGGAAGCTACCGCTTGGTAGTTTCCGGCCGTAGCCCGAGGAGGTCCGTGGGCAGAGGTTCCCGCGGCGGAAAAGGAAGCACAGGTGACCCGTCGCGACGACCGTCCCCGTTCGGGTGACGCGACGGATCCGGCTGCCTCGCGCCCGGTCGGCGGCGGCTGGCGGCTGCGGAACTGGCGGCTGCGCACCAAGCTCTTCGCCGTCCTGCTGATCCCCGCGCTCGCCGTGGTCGTGCTGGTCGGCCTGCGAGTCAACAGCGACCTGCGCGACGCCCGCCAGCTCGCCGAGTTCGCCGCCCGCTGCCGGGTCGACACGACGGTCGCCGAGGTCGTGCACCAGCTCCAGCGGGAACGCGACGTCACGGTCCGCTTCGTCGCGGGCGACCGGAAGGGGGCCACGGACGTCCTCGTCGGCCAGCGCACCCGGGTCGACCTGGCGATCGGCGCGTTCGAACGGTCGCTCGCCGACAGCAAATCGCGGCTCGACGATGCCGCGGCGGGCGATCTGCAGCAGAGCGACGACCGGCTCCGAGTGCTGGGCGGCCTTCGGTACTCGGCCGAACACTCGGCGTATCCGGCCGACGCGGTTCTGCGCTCCTACAGCGAGCTGATCTCCGGTCTGCTCGACATCAGCGACACCGCGGCGGCCGACGTCACCGAACCCGACCTGGCGCGGCTGCGGCTGGCCGGGAACGCGCTCGCGCGGATCAAGGACCAGATGTCGGTCAAGCGCGCGGTCATGTCCGAGGCGATCGCGCAGGGCACGCTCAACCGGGACCGGACGCGCGCGTTGCTCGGCGCGGAAGCCGAGCTGGCCGCCGCGCGCAGCGACTACCGCACCTTCGCCACTCCGGACGAGCAGCGGATGTACTCGGACACGGTGATCGGCATCGTCGTCGACATCGGCAACGACATGGTCGAGTCGGCGCTCACGCGCACGGAGAACAACCAGCCGCTGTCCGGCCTGGACGCGGACCGGTGGGACACCGCGTCGACGTACACGGTCAATCTCGCCCACCAGGTCCAGCAGGCGCTGCTCGTCCAGCTCCAGGAGAAAACGGACGCGCGTGCCGCCAGCGCCCGCGCCTCGACGATCTGGGACGGCGGAATCGTCATCGGCGTCCTGTTGGTCGCCGGTGTCCTGTCGGTGGTGATCGCGCGCTCGCTGCTGCGGCCGTTGCGGATCCTGCGCCGCACCGCGCTGGAGGTCGCCGACCACCGGCTGCCCGAGGCCGTGCAGCGACTGCTCACCGAGCCCGATCCGGCACCGGAAAACCTGCGGCACCGGGCGGCGGTCGCGCCGGTGCCGATCTTCACCCGCGAGGAAGTCGGCCAGGTCGCGCGCGCGTTCGACGCGGTGCACGGCGAGGCGGTCCGGCTGGCCGCCGAGCAGGCGATGCTGCGCGAGAACGTGAACGCGATGTTCGTCAACCTGTCGCAGCGCAGCCAGGACCTGGTGGAGCGGCAGCTGTCCGTGCTCGACCGGATGGAGGCGGGCGAACAGGACCCGGACACCCTCGGCGGGCTGTTCGAACTGGACCACCTCGCCACCCGGATGCGGCGCAACAGCGAGAACCTGCTGGTGCTGTCCGGCACCGACCTGGTGCGCGAGGACACCGGACCGGTGGTCGCCGACGAGATCATCGGGGCCGCACTGTCCGAAGTGGAGGATTACCAGCGGATCGAGGTCGGCCCGGCCCCGGCGCTCGCGGTGCGCGGCGACGCGGTGAACGACCTGGTGCACGTGGTGTCCGAGCTGCTGGAGAACGCCACCCGGTACTCCGGGCCGCAGGCGGCGGTCACCGTCGAGAGCGCGCGGACGCCGGACGGGGCGTGGCGGATCGAGATCACCGACCGCGGCGCGGGCATGCCGCAGGCGGAGATCGACCGCACCAACGCGCGGCTGGCGCATCCGCCGGAGGTCGACGTCGAGGTGTCGCGCCGGATGGGGCTGTTCGTGGTCGCGACGCTGGCCGAACGGCACGCCATCGCGGTGAAGCTGAGCCCGGCGGAAGGCCGCGGTCTCACCGCGACGGTCGTCGTCCCGGCGGCGTTGATCACCGAGGCCCCGCCGCTGCCGCAGCCGCCCGCGCCGGTCGAACCGGAACCCGCCCCGGAGCCGGAGCTGCTGGCCCCGCTCGCGCCGTTGACGCCGGTCGAAGAGCCGGAGGAGCCCGCCGAGCTGGTCGCGCCGACCCTCGACGACGCCGGTCCGCTGCGGCGTGCGCCGGTGGTCGAGGAAGCGCCGTCGTGGCCGGTCGAGTCGGCGCGGTCGCATCTGGAGATCGACGCGCCGACGGACCGGATGCCGGCTTATCGCGACGTGCTGTCGCGCTGGTTCGACCTCTCGGCACCAGTGGAGGAGCCGGTGGCGCCGGAGCCGCGCGTGGTCGCGCCGATGCCGGAGGTGCCCGCGTTCGAGCCGGACTACCAGGCAGCGAAGCACGCTTACGAAGCACCGCCGGAGTTCCCGACCGACGACCCGGACGAGGCCGCCCCGGAATGGCCGTCGCCCGCGGAACAGCCGGAGTGGCCGTCGCCCGAGCAGCTGGAACAAGAGGACGGGGCCGAGGACACCTGGCCGTTCCTGCGGGTCGCCGACGTGGCGGGCGGCCCCGCCGCGACCGGCGAGCAGCGGCCGATACTCTCGCTTTCCCCCGACGCGGTGCGCGCCCGGATGACGAGCCTGCAAGGCGGCTTCCGGCGCGGCAGGCACGCCAGGGGGGAAGACACCCCGCCACTGGATCGAAACGGATGAGGCATGAGTTCGAACACCGCCCTGCTGGAAGTGATCGCGCTGGGCGCGCCGGACGCGGAGCGGGCGCAGGAGGGCGGAGCGGACCGGCTCGAACTGGTCGCCGACATGGCCAGCGACGGGCTCACCCCGAGCGAGGCGACGGTGCGCGAGGTGCTCGCGGCCACTGATTTGCCGGTGCGCGTGATGCTGCGCGCGGAGAACACTTTCGACGCCCGCGCGATCGACGAGGTGCGCGCTTCGGCGGCCCGGCTGGTGTCCGCGGGGGCGCGGGAGTTCGTGTTCGGCTTCCTGACCGAGGACGGCGAAGTCGACGCCGAGGCGTGCCGCGTGCTGCTGAAGGAGATCGACGGGCGGCCGTGGACGTTCCACCGCGCCATCGACCGTTCGCGCAACCCCATCGCCGCGTACGACGTGCTGGCCGAGCTCGGCTGCGACACCGTGCTGGCGGCCGGCCACTCGAACGGTGTCGCGAGTGGACTGTCGGTACTGCAGCAGCTCGCGCGGCGCACCGACGGCCCGGCCCTGTTGGTCGGCGGCGGTTTGCGGGCGCAGCAGGTGCATTTGCTGCGAGCGGGCGGCGTGCGCGGATTCCACGTGGGCGGCGCGGTGCGTCCGTCCGGTTGGGACGCTCCGGTGGACCCGGCGGCCGTGCGGGAGTGGGCCGAACTCGTCAAAGGCTGACGCTCTAGTCCATTCGAGAAGGGAACCTCGCCGGGAATTGCGATTCCGGCAAGGTTCCCTTCTTCGCTTGACGACCACAGTGCGCGTGTGCGCGCAACCGGTCCGGATTGTCCGGGGATTCCGTCTCGCGCCTTGCGATGGTTTCCGGATTCGGCGGGACATCGCGGCGTGAATCAGGCATAAATTGTGCAAGTGGAAAACAAACCAACCCAGATAAGGTCAGCCAAAAGTAGGTTTCTTTGTTTCGAGGGGTTTTTTAGGGTCGTGATACGGGTCGGTACCGCGATTTAGCCGGCCCGGTCCCCGCCTCTCGAGAGGAATTCTCATGCGCTTGCGCAAGCTCGTCGCCGCCGCGGTTCCGCTGCCGGCGTTGCTGTGCCTGTCCGTGGCCGGCGTCGCGAACGCCGATCCGCTGGTCGCCCTTTCCGGCAACGCCGCACCGCTCGCCGCCAGCGCGCGGTCCGGCGACGTCGCCGCTGAGCAGCAGATTCCCGCCGCACTGTCCCTTAAGCTGCACAACCAGCAGGCGCTCGCCCGCTTCCTTTCCGACGTGCAGGACCCGGCTTCGCCGCAGTATCACCGATTCCTCTCTCCGGAGCAGTTCACTGCTGCATTCGGCCCAACACAGGCCGAAGCCGATCAGGCGGTCAATTTCCTCAAGCGCAGCGGCGCGCAGGGTATTCAGGTTTCCGGAAACCGGCAGGCGATCACCTTCTCGGCAACTGCCGGACAGCTGGAATCCGCCTTCCATACGCGTCTCGGCAATTACACCGACACCGTCACCGGCCGGAAGTTCTACGCGAACGACTCCGCGCCGGAATTGCCCGCTTCGGTGTCCTCGGTGGTCGATTCGGTCGTCGGCCTCGACAACCACGCGGTGAAGCACCACGCCAAGCCGGCGGCGGCGCCGCGCACGGTCAAGCCGGTGACGCCGACCATCCTCAAGACCGCGTACGGCACGAGCGGCATGACCGCCACCGGCGCGGGCGTGAACGTCGGTTTCGTGGAGTTCGACGGCTACAAGAAGTCCGACATCACCGCGTACGACACGAAGTACGGCCTCAAGGGCGGTTCGGTCAACACGGTTTCGGTCAGCGGAGCCAACTACGACTCGAGCCCCGGCGACGGCCAGACGGAGGTCGACCTGGACATCGAGGTCGTGCACGCGCTCGCCGCCCCGGCGAACGACTACGTGTACGAGGCCCCGAACTCCAACGCGGGCGAACTGGCGATGTACCAGCAGATCGCGTCGGACAAGAAGGTCAGTGTCGTCTCGATCTCGTGGGGCTCCTGCGAGGCGGCGGAAGGCTCGGCCGCGGCCAAGAGCGTCGACAAGGCGCTCGCGACCGGCACCGCGGAGGGCATCAGCTACTTCGCCGCCGCGGGCGACGACGGCACCACCGACTGCGCCCGCCAGACCGGCAGCAAGGCACAGGCCGTCGACTTCCCGGCGTCGAGCCCGAACGTCTCCGGCGTCGGCGGCACGCAGCTGACGGTGAACTCGTCGAACGGCTACAGCAGCGAGACGACGTGGAACGACGGCGCCTCGGGCGGGGCCGGCGGCGGTGGCATCTCGACGATCTTCGCCGCGCCGTCGTGGCAGTCCAAGCAGAGCACGACCAAGCGCAAGGTCCCGGACGTCGCCGGTGACGCCGCACAGGGTTCGGCGTACACGATCATCTCCGGCGGACAGACCGGCAACGTGTGGGGCACCTCGGGCGCGGCCCCGCTGTGGGCGGGCTTCGCGGCGCTGCAGAACGAGGTCCACAAGGGCGGCCTCGGCAACCTGAACCCGAAGTTCTACGGCATCGGCAACGGCACCTCCTACGGTTCCGGCTTCCACGACGTGACCACCGGCAACAACACCTTCAACGGCACCACCGGCTTCTCCGCCGGCAAGGGCTACGACCAGACGACCGGCTGGGGTTCGTTCAACGGCTCCGGACTGTCCAAACTGATCGGCTGACCACGGCTGTCGCGAGCGCCTGTCCCGGTCGCCGGGGCAGGCGCTCGCGCGTGTCTTGTGGACTGAAGCGGCTACGGACAATGGCTGATTGACCAAGATCCGGGACGCTGTTTTGATGGCCGGGTGCAGCCTCTCCTGACGCCCAAGCAGCAGGCCCTCGTCGACCGCGCCGCCAAGCTCGCGGACATTTTCGCCGAGCGCGCGGCCGAGCACGACCGGGACAACACCTTCCCGCACCAGAACTACGACGACCTGCGGGAGGCGGGCTTCCTCCGGCTGTCGGTCCCGGAAGAACTGGGCGGCTCCGGAGCCGGGCTGCCGGAAATCCTGCCGGTGCTGGAACGGCTCGCGATGGGCGACGGCGCGACCGCGCTGGCGTTCACGATGCACCTGTCGCCGCTGGGACAGTGGGCGAGCGTGTGGCGGCGCACGAAGGCGCCCCGGCTGGAGCAACTGCTGCGCAAAGCGGTGGACGGCGAGCTGGTGTGGGCGTCGATCACCAGCGAAACGGGCCTGCGCAACGACATGACGGACGCGAAAACCCGCGCTGTCCGCGTCGAAGGCGGCTTCGAACTGACCGGCCGCAAGAGCTTCGCGACCAACTCGGCCGTCGCCACGCACTGCTCGACCACCGCCCGCTACGAGGACGCCGACGGCGGCCCGCGGCTGCTGCTGTGCCAGATCGCGCTGGACGCGCCGGGCGTCACGATCCACCAGACGTGGAACACCATGGGCATGCGCGGCACCCAGAGCAACGACGTCGAACTGGACAAGGTGTTCGTCGAGGACGCCGCGGTCGTGCACTCGCTGCCGGTGAAACACCTCGACTCGCGGGTGCTGGAAACCGTGTGGGCGTGGGCGATGCCGGCGTTTTCGGCGGTCTACACGGGAATCGCGGCGGGCGCGCTGGACTGGGCCGTGCAGACGCTGATCCAGCGCGGCAAGGCGGAAGACCCGGTGCTGCAGGACGTGATCGGCGAATGCCAGATCCTGCTGGAGAGTTCGCGCGCGCTGATCTACCGCCAGGCCGACGAGGTGACGAGCCGACGGTTGTTCACCGGAGACATCCAGGACGGCGTAGCCCGCAGCGCGGTGGTGAAGTACACGGCGGCGAACAACGCGGTCAAGGTGATGCAGCGGCTGGTCGACGCGCTGGGCGGCATGTCTTACTCGAAGGCGCTGCCGTTCGAGCGCATGTGGCGGGACGTGCAGGCGAGCACGTTCATGCCGATGGGGAACCTGGCGGCCCGGAAGCTGGTGGGGGCCAACGTGCTCGGCGTGCGGACGCTGCCGGAGATCGGGCCGGACGAGACCGGGCCGGATTCCCGCGCTAAGGGCTGAACGGGTGAACCCGGCCGGAACCGGGTGAGTTTTCGCTGCTCAGGGGCTATCTTGACCGCTTCGGTCTTGGTGTCCAGGGGAGGGACAGCGAGTGGCGAAGCAGAAATTCCGGACGCTTGAGGACGGGACAGTAATCCCGATCAACGACGGCGGCGGGGCGAAGGTCTTCGTGGCTGGGGTCGCGGTCGTCGCTGCCGTCGGCGGCGGAACCGCGGCCGGAATCGGCGGTGCGGCGAGCGTGGGATCCGGGGCAGCCGAGGCTCTACCCGGAAATCTCGCCGGTGACGTCGCGGACTCCTTGCCCGGCCGCAGTCTTGAGACCCGCAAAGCCGAGGGCAAGAAGTCCGCGAAACGCGGCCGCAAGGACGAGACCTTCAGCCGCTTCAAGCTCAAGCAGCTCAAGCAGGCGGCCAAACACGAGATCGACTGCCTGCTGAACTCCACCGACCGCGTCCGCGACTACCTCGCGGAGCACCGCTGCGCCTCATTGGACCGAAACCTCTTCGCCGTCGGCGACGGACACGGCAACGCCGCGGTGATTTCCGTTGCCCGCGTGGGATTTCCGAAGAAGAGCGACGCCGAGGGGTGCGAGAAGGTCGAGGAAGTGCAGGGCAGCGGGGACATCAAACCCCTAGGCGCTGCCCTGCTCGGCCTCGACGGCGTGAAATTCTCCGGCCGCCACTTCCAGTCCAGAGTGGACGGTCGAGCAATGGTGGTCGCCGAAACGGAAACCGTTGCCGGACAAGTAGATTCCGGCACCCTCGACGCGCTCGCCGACGTCTCGGTCTGGTTCCCGAAGCTGTGACTACTTCTTCTCCGAAACGACAGTCTCCGAAGCCTCGGAAGCAGCAGCCTCCGCCGCCTCCTGCTCCGCCAAATCCGCAGCCGCCTGGACCGCCGGACCATGCAGCAACCGCGCCACTTCACCGCGCAGCGAAACGAATTCCGCCGATTCCCGCGTAGTGATCTGGTCCCGCTGCGCGGGCAGGTCCACCTTCAAATCGGCCACGATCCGCGCCGGCGACTTCGACAGCACCAGCACCCGGTCGCCCAGGTACACGCTTTCGTCGATGTCGTGCGTCACCAGCAAAACCGTCGTGCCCTGTTCGACCTGGACCCGGCGCAGCAGGTCCTCCAGCTCGAACCGGGTCTGCGCGTCCACCGAAGCGAACGGCTCGTCCATCAGCAACAGCGCCGGACGGCTCGCCAGCGCACGGGCGATGGACACCCGCTGCTGCATGCCGCCCGAGAGCTGCCACGGGTACTTGTTCACCGCGGCGGACAGCCCGACCGCTTCGAGCGCTTCGGCGGCCCGGGCACGCCGGGTCGCCTTGTCGAGTTTGCTCCAGCGCAGCGGGAATTCCACGTTCTTCGCGACCGACAGCCACGGGAACAGGGAACGGCTGTAGTCCTGGAAGACCACGGCGAGATCGTCCGGCACCGACGTGACGCGGTCGCCGTGCAGGCTCACCGTGCCGCCGGACGGCGGGATCAGGCCGGCGATCGCGCGCAGCAGCGTGGACTTGCCGCAGCCGGACGGGCCGACGATGCACGCCAGCTGCCCGGTCTCGACCGTGAACGACAGTTCGTTGACCGCGACGTGCGCGGATTCGCCGCTGCCGTAGCGGTGGCTGAGGCCGGAGACCTCGAGCATGGTCGACATAACGGGAAAACCTTCCTAGTTCCGGCCGGGCTGCCAGCCGAGCACCCGGCGTTCGATGCCGAGCAGCGCGGCGTTGAACCCGTACCCGAGGATGCCCAGCAGCACGATCCACGCCCACATCTGGTCGAAGTCGTACGAACGCTGGGCGGCGAGCAGCGCGTAGCCGATGCCGTTGAGCGCCCCCACCAGTTCGGAGATCGCCATCAGGATCAGCGCGATGGAGAGCGACAGCCGCAGCCCGGCGAAGATCTTCGGCAGCGCCGCGGGCAGCACGACCAGCCCGATCCAGTACCGCTTCGGCGTGCGGAACGCGCGCGCCGTCTCCGCCTTGACCTTGTCGACCGAGCGGACTCCGTCCACTGTGTTCATCAGGACCGGCCACAGCGAACCGAAGATGATCGTCGCGGTCTGCATGCCGGGGCCGATGCCGAACAGGATGATGAACACCGGCACCAGCGCGGGCGGCGGGATGGCGCGGAAGAACGCGAACAGCGGCCCCACGTAGTCCATTCCGGTGCGCGAGCGGCCCAGCGCGGTGCCGAGCGCGACGCCGATCACCACCGCCAGCAGCCAACCGCCGAGGACCCGGCCGAGGCTCGGCAGGATGTGGTCGAAGACCGGATCGCCGAGGAACAGCTGCGAAGCCGGCCCGGAGAACCACAGTTTCGCCGCCGCGGCGGCGATCTTCGACGGCGGCGGGAAGAACACGCTCTCGCTCAGCTGTGTCGCGATCTCCCACAACACCACGAGAATCGCGAACAGCAGCCACTTGCGGGCGAACCCGCTGATGCCGCGGCTCATCCGGCGCGTCACGGTGGACGGCTTCTCGACCACGCTCACGCGGCGGCTCCTTCGACGGCGCTGCTCCAGCGGAACAGCCGGTGCCCCAGCCGTTCCAGGCCCTCGTTGACGAGGAAGCCGAGGATTCCGGCGATGACCGTTCCGGCGAGCACCAGGTCCATCCGGCCCGGCCCGGAACTGGCTTCGAGCACGAACTGCCCGATGCCGAGTTTCGCGCCGGCCAGGAATTCCGTGCTGATCACCAGGATCAGCGAAATCGCGGCGGACAACCGGATCCCGGTGAACACGAACGGCGCGGCGTGCGGCAGCGCGACCGAGGTCAGCACCCGCGAACGCGGAGTTCCGTACGTGCGCGCGGTTTCCAGCAGCAGCGGATCGATCTCGGCCAGCGCGTAGATGGTGTTGAAGAGGATCGGCCACACCGCCGCGTACACCGCGAGCGTGATCTTCGCTTCCGGACCGCCGCCGACGACGATCAGCACCAGCGGAATCAGTGCCACGGAAGGGATCGGGCGCAGGAATTCGACGATCGCCTTGGTCGCGTCGCGCAGCCAGGGGATGCTGCCGAGCAGCAGACCGGCGGGGACCGCGATGGCGATCGAAATGAGCAGCGCGATCATCCACGCGAGCACCGAGGCGACCACGTCGCGCACGAATTCGACGTCGCCGAGCAGTTCGCCGATCCGGGCGAACACGACGGTCGGCGGGGGCAGGTCGTTCTGGTCGATCAGACCGGCCCGCACGACGGCCTCCCAGATCAGGAGGAAGCCGAGCAGGCCGGTCAGGTTCCGGACGAGGCGCACGTCAGGACGCGTTCGCCTGCGGGACGATCATCGACTGCACATCGATCTTCGACTGGATGGAACCGAACTGCTGCAGCAGGTCCGGCACGCGCTGGATGCGCCGTGCGTCCAAAGTGGACTGGAAGGTCAGCAGGTTCGTGATCTTCGCGGTCGCCTCGTCCACCTTCGAGAACTGGATCATCAGCGGCTCGATCTTGGAGCGGTCGGACGCTTCCTTGGTGGCGCGGAGCATCGCGCGCTGGAACGCGGCGACGGTCTTCGGGTTGGCGTCGGTGAACTTGCCGAGCGAGCCGTAGCCCGCGGTCGGGAAGTCCTTGGTGCCGCCGGAAGCGGTGTCGATGACCTCGACCGTCCCGTTGACCTTCGCCGACTGCGTGATGAACGGCTCGGTCAGGAAGCCCGCGTCGATGTCGCCGCGCTTGACCGCGGGGCCGATGTCCGGGAACCGCAGCGAGACCCACTTGACGTCGTTGAAGTTCACGCCGTTGTCGCGCATGACCGACTTGGTCAGGGTGTCGCAAATCGTGTTGGTGGCGGTGATCCCGATCTTCTTGCCCGCCAGGTCGTGCACGTTCTTGATGTTGCTGTTCGGCATCGCCACGACCTCGGTGCTCTTCGGCCCCGCTGAGGAGGCGTCGGCGACGAGCTTGATGTCCGCGGCGCCCTTGCTCTTGGCGATGAAGAACGGCGTGTAGCTCGCGTAGGCGATGTCGACCTCGCCCGACTGGAGCTTCTGCAGCGAGGCGTCACCGCTGGCGGCATCGACGGCTTCGACTTCGAGTCCCTCGTTCTTGAAGTAGCCGTTCTGGACCGCGAGGTGGAAAGGCACCACGTCGATCGTCGGCATGATCGAGACCTTGATCTTGGCCTTCTCGACCCCGGAGCCGCCCTTCGAGCTGCCCGAATCGTCCGATCCGCCCAGCAGGCCGCATCCGCTGGCAGTCAAGGCCACGCCGCCCGCCATCGCGAGCGACAGGAACCCGCGCCTGCCGTAATCGCGCCGGCTGCTCACCGCTTCTTCAAACAAGGTCGCTCCTAGCAAATGGGCCCGCGTCTGGCATGGACGCGGGGGGAAGGTGGCTCATTGTCCGGAGTCACGCGGCTACTGTAGAGAACCAGGACGATCACTCACAATGGGTGTTCATATACGATTCAGAAGTGTTGCTGGTCACTCGATCAGGTGATCGAATCCCCTGGTATGCCGGGGTATGTGAACGACCCGTGGGTGCCCGAAGGGCCTTGATCCGCTGCCTGGGTGCTCTCCGGGCAACTTCTGGAGGGTTACAAATCGGCCAGGCGTTCGCTACCCTCTGCTCCTGCAGTGTGAGGTGTGGACCACCGATGTAGTGAGAGCAGGACATGCGAAAAGGCTCTCCGCACACGTCGGCTACTAGCCGGCGGAGGGTGGCCTCGGCCGAACGGACCAAGAGATCGACCACGTGCGGGGACCGAACGTCATGCCAGACCTGAACCGATTCCGCGCCCGAGGCGACGGGCAGCCGCACCGGGAAGTCGATCTTTTCACTCGAAAGGGTGTAACAGTCCGGGGCGCGGTCCAGACCACTCAGGTGGCGGATTACCTGCCGGGAGCGTGCGCGTAGTGGCCACGAGCACGGCAGGTTCGGAATCAACGGGCCCCTCGGGCCCGGACGGTGGTGCGGCGGTGCCGAACGAAGACACCGCGGGGGCAGGGGAGGCCTCCGCTCAGGAGAACGCGGGGACCGCGCAGCAGCGGTCCTGGCTGGCGCTCGGCAACTGGCGGCTGAGGTCCAAGCTCGCGCTCATTCTCCTCATTCCCACGATCACCGCGCTGGTCCTCGGCGTCCTGCGCGTGGTCGACGACGTGCGGTCGGCGGTCGACCTCAACCACACCGCCAACCAGGTCGCCTTCGCCGAGAAGGTCACCGCGGTGGTGCACGACCTGCAGCGCGAGCGCGCGCTGGCCGTGGTCCGGATCTCCTCGGGCGACCCGCTGCGCCAGACCGGCCTCGACGCGCAGATGGCGAAGGTCGACCGTGACGTCGACGACCTGCGCAACGCCGCGGTCAACCTCGACAACCAAGACCAGGCGGCCAGCGACCGCTACGCGCACGGCCTCCAGCGCCTCGACGCGCTGCGCCCGCTGCGCGCGGCGATGACCACGTCGGCCTACTCCGACCGCGCGGTGCTCGACACCTACTCCTCGGTGCTCGACTCGCTGATCCAGCTCGGCCGCGAGGTCTCCACCGCGACGACCGACCGCGACCTGCTCCGTCTCGGCACGAGCACGCAGTCGATCAGCGAGGCGAAGGAGTTCATCCTCCGCGGCGACTCCGCGCTGCAGATCGCGGCGTTCCGCGACAACTTCCCCGGCAACCTGATCGACGAGACCCGGGCCGCCGAGGCCAGCGGCGACGCGTCGATCACCGCCTTCCTGGCCAACGCCACCGGCGACCAGGTCCAGCTCTACAACGACACTTACTCCGGACCCGAGGTCGACGAGCGTCGGCGGTTGCAGACGCAGGCCTTCTCCTTCGCCCAGCAGAGCCAGCCGCTCAACCTCGACGGCACCAAGCTCGGCCAGGACTCCACCGTCGCCGCCGACAAGCTGCGCGCGGTCGAGGTCAACCTGCTGACCCAGCTGCGCGCGCAGGCCGACGAACTGGCCAGCAACGCGGTCCGCTCGGCGTGGGTCGGCGGGGTCATCGTCCTCGCCGCGCTGGTCGCCGCGCTGATGCTGATGCTCGTCATCGCCCGCCTGATGCTGCGCCCGCTGCGGGTGCTGCGGAAGACCGCGCTGGACGTCGCCTACACCCGGCTGCCGGAAACCGTGCAGGCCATCCTGGACGACCCGGACCCGGTCAACGCCTCGAAGAAGGCGGTCGACCCGGTTCCGGTCCTCACCCGCGACGAGATCGGCGAAGTGGCGCGCTCGTTCGACGTGGTGCACGAGCAGGCGGTCAAGATGGCCGCCGAACAGGCACTGCTGCGCGAGAACGTCAACGGCATCTTCGTGAACCTCTCCCGGCGGTCGCAGCGGCTGGTGGAACGCCAGCTCGGCGTGATCGACCGGCTCGAGGCCGACGAGCAGGACCCGGACCATCTCGCGAGCCTGTTCGAACTCGACCACCTGGCGACCCGGTTGCGCCGGAACGGCGAATCGCTGCTGGTGCTTTCGGGCGCGGGCCTCGCGAAGTCGGTGCCGAAGCCGGTGCCGGCGGCCGACGTGATCGGCGCGGCGGTGTCGGAGATCGAGCAGTACGCCCGCATCGAGATCGGCATCGTGCCCGAGGTGGCGGTGCAGGGCCTCGCGATCCACGACCTCGTGCACGTGCTCGCGGAACTGCTCGACAACGCGACGTACTTCTCCGAACCGGAAACCAAGATCACCGTCCGCGCGGTCATCACGCGCAAGAAGGCGCTGGCGATCCAGGTCACCGACCACGGCGTCGGGATGACCGAGGAACGCCTCGCCGAGGTCAACGAGCGCCTCGCCGACCCGCCGGACCTGGACGTGTCGGTGACCCGGCGAATGGGTCTGTACGTGGTCGCCCGGCTGGCCCAGCGCCACGGCATCGAGGTGCGGCTGCGCGAGAACGAGGACATCGAGGGCGGCGTGATCGCCCGCGTCGTGGTCCCGGTCGAGCTGCTCACCCAGGTCCGGACCGTTTCGCCGACGATGCGGAACACCCCGCCGCCGCCGAACCGCAACGAGGTTTCGCACCCGAGCCTGCCGCCGCTGAACCGCGAGCCGGAGCCGCCGAACCCGCTTCCGCTCGCGCCGCCGCCCGCGGCCGCCGAATTGACCGAGGCGATGGGTTCGAACGGCGGAGCGTCGGAGAACGGCGGTCTGGTTCCGCTCGACCAGCCGATCAGCCTCGACGACCTCGTCGCGGGCAACCGCGCGGCCGGTCCGTTCCTCAGCCCGGCGACGCCTGCCTCGGAAACGCCGGCGTGGCCGACCGCGGAAGACCTCGCGCCGCTCACGCGCGAGTCCTACGGCGAGGGCGCGAGCCTGGCGCAGACCGAGTTCCCGCCGCTGGTGCTGCCGAAGCGGGAGCCGAAGTACGTCGCGCCGGAAGCTCCGAAGGAGCAGCCGCCCGCCGAGCCGGACGGTTCCGCCGCGCTCGAGGACGACGTGCCCACCCGGCGGCTGCCGATCTACCAGTCGGTGCTGTCGCGCTGGTTCAGCGAGGGCGAGGACGGCGAGAACGGCGCGGCAACGCCCCAGTCCGCCGCACCGGAACCGGAAACCGCCGCGGCTCCCGAGGCCCCCGCGGCTCCGGCCGAACCGGAGGAGACCCGAGCCGCCGAGCCCGAGCGGCGACCCGAGCCGGCGGCCCTCGAATCGACGCCGCTCTACCCCGGTTCCGACGAGCCGGAGGACGACAGCTGGCACAGCGTCTCCGACGAGGGCTGGCACGCGGCGCAGTCGCTGCTCGAATCCAAGAACGAGGAGATCACGTCCGCCGGGCTGCCCAAGCGCGTGCCCAACGCGTACCTGGTCCCCGGCTCGATCGGCAACGCGCCGGAACCGGCGCAGCAGAACTCGTTCACCGACGCGACCACCGGAATGCCCGGAACGGGTGCGATCACCCGCTCGGCGACGGCTGCCCGCAGCCGGATGGCAAGCTTCCAGCGTGGGTACAAGTCCGGAAGGCACGCACTGAAGGAGCGGCCGCCGGACGCCCGGCTCGACGACGACGGGGTTCGCGTCACCGGGGCCGGGTATGTGAGCGACAGCAGTGAGGAGCGAGAGTGACACGGGCGGGAGTGCAGCCGGGAGGCGGCTCGGTGCAGCCGAACGGCAGGCAGGCCGGCGGCAGCGCGGCGAGCAGCTTCGCGTGGCTGATCACGGACTTCGTCCACCGGGTGCCCGGTGCGGCGCACGCGGTGGTCGTCTCGGCCGACGGTCTGCTGCTCGCGTCTTCGCGCGGGCTGCCGAAGGACCGGGCGGACCAGTTGGCGGCCGTCGCCTCGGGGCTGACCAGCCTCGCGCGCGGGGCGGCGAAGGTGTTCGAGGGCGGCCCGGTCGCGCAGACCGTGGTCGAGATGGCGAACGGATTTCTCTTCCTGATGTCGGTGTCCGACGGCTCGTGCCTCGCGGTGCTTGGCTCGCCGGAGAGCGACATCGGCTTGGTGGTGTACGAAATGACGCTGCTGGTCGAACGGGTCGGCCAGCAGCTGACACCGGAGATGCGGGCACAACTGCAGGGCGCTGCGGTCCGTCGCTAGGCGGACCTAGGACTACAGGAGTAAACCGTGGACGACGGGCGCTTGCGCGGCGACGGCCGGCTCGGTGACGAGCACACCGGGGGCTGGGGCGATCGGGACCAGAGCCGGGAGGACTGGAAGTCCTTCCGGGACCGGGTCGACCGCGAATGGCGTTCGAGGGACGTCCAAGCCGCGGATTCCGAACCGGTGCGCGAACCGCCGAACTGGCTGACCGATTCCAACGCCGGGCAGCAGCCGGGCATCACCGCGGTGCCCGGGTACCGCGAGCGGCTGCTCGGCGGGCCCGGTTCGGAGCTGTTCGGCGGGGCGAGCGGACCGCTGTACGACTCGGCCGAGTTCGCCGCCTTCAGCGCCGAACGCGACGGGTCTCCCGGACCGTCGTCGAACGAGCTGGCCGCCGCGCTGCCGATGCAGGCGGCCGGCGAGTACGTGGACGAGCCCGCCGAGGTGGAGACCTCCGGGCTGGTCCGGCCTTACTTCCGCACCCGCGGGCGCACGAAACCGACCTACGACCTCGCGATCGAGGCCCTGGTGTCGACGAGCGAGCAGGGCCGGGTGCTTGACCGCGTCCGCGTGCCGGAGCACCGGTCCATCTGCGACCTGTGCCTCGACACCCGGTCGGTCGCCGAGGTGGCCGCGCTGCTGCGGCTGCCGCTCGGCGTGGTGCGAGTGCTGATTGGTGACGTGGCGGGCCTCGGCCTGGTGCTCGTGCACACGAGCAGCAGCACGAATTCGGGCGACCGCCCCAGTATCGAGTTCATGGAAAGGGTGCTCAGTGGGCTTCGGAGAATTTGACTCCGACGCGAACACACCGCAGACGGGTCCGACCTCGTCGGCCAAGATCGTGGTCGCGGGTGGGTTCGGTTCGGGCAAGACGACTATGGTCGGGGCGATCTCCGAGATCGACCCGCTGACCACCGAGGCCATGATGACCGAGGCCAGCGTGGGCCACGACGACGTGTCGGCGACGCCGAACAAGTCGACGACCACGGTGGCGATGGACTTCGGCCGGATCTCGCTCGACTCCGACCTGGTGCTGTACGTGTTCGGCACGCCGGGCCAGCACCGGTTCTGGTTCATGTGGGACGACCTCGCCGTCGGCGCGATCGGTGCGGTCGTGCTCGTGGACACGCGCCGGCTCGCGGACGCGTTCCCGTCCATCGACTTCTTCGAGAACCGGAAGCTGCCTTACGTCGTGGCGATCAACTGCTTCGACCGGCTGCTGCACCACCAGATCGAAGACGTGCGGCACGCGCTCACCATCTCGCCGTCGGTGCCGATCATGGCGTGCGACGCGCGGGAGCGGGAATCGGCGAAGCAGGTGCTGATCTCCGTCGTGCAGCACGCGATCGCGCACGACACGGCTTTGCGGGCGGGCTAGTCCCCGTCCGCGGTCCCCGCCGCCGTCTGCGAAGGAGGCGTACGCCGACTCCCAGATTCCCGTTACACCCCGGCTCGGGTGCGGCCGTTGGAGTGAACTCCGCGCGCTTCACCCGCTTCGGGGAGTGGTGCCTCCGAGCGGGGCAGGCTGAGTAGTCCTGTCCCCTCGCGGCCGAGGCCGGCAGCCCCTGATCGGGGCGTCGGACCGGCGGTGACCTGCACGGACATCCCGCTGCGCACGGTGGCCGCCGCCACCACCGAGTGACCCGCGAATGCGTGGTTGTGCATGCGTTCGCGCGACGTTACATCCGGCAGACACGTACCGTGCCCGGGCACACGCTCGACACGACCGGGTGCGTGAATACGCTGGAACGACGACTTCACCGCGGCCGGGCGAGGATGGCCGGCAGACGGCGAACGGGCGTCCGGCAGCGTTCGAGGAGCTTGGAGGGGCAGTGACCGATTCCGACCGGCCAGCGGACCAGGGCACGTTCAGCTGGCTGATCTCGGATTTCGTGCGCCGGGTCCCGGGTGCGGCGCACGCGGTGCTGGTGTCGGCGGACGGACTGATGCTCGCGCCTTCGGAAGGCTTGCCGCAGGAGCGCGCCGAACAGCTCTCGGCGGTGGCGTCCGGGCTGATCAGCCTGACCCAGGGCGCCGCGCGATGCTTCGAGGCGGGCGGCGTGAACCAGACCGTGGTCGAGATGGAACGCGGATACCTGTTCCTGATGTCGGTCTCGGACGGGTCCTGTCTCGCCGTGCTCGCCGCGCCGACGTGCGACATCGGGACGGTGGCGTACGAGATGACCCTGCTGGTCGAGCGGGTCGGCGAACAGATCACGCCGGAGCTGCGCGCGCAGCTGCAAGGCGGCGGGGTGCTGGGGTAGCCGATGAAGATCTCGGGTTTCGGAGACCAGGACACGGGCGCCTGGGACGCCCTCCACAAAGGCACGGAACGGGAGTCGTTCGACTCGCCGAGCCGGTACGACATGAGTTCGCTGAGCCTGCGGTTGCCGCATCGGCAGCCGCGGCCCACGCCGCCTCCGCCTACTCCGCCGCCTGCCGCTCGGCGTCCGGAGCCCGCACCTCGGCCCGCGCCGGTTGCGCCGCGGCCGGTGCAGCAGGCTGTCGCCCCGCGTCCGGTGGCCCCGCCGCCTCCTGCTCCCGCTCCGGTTGAGGAGGAGAACTGGGACGACGGCTACGAATGGGTCGAAGACGGCGAGTCCGGTTATTGGGAAGAGCCCCAGCAGACTCAGCGCTGGGAAGAGCCGCCGCCCCCGCCGCGGCCGGCAGTGCACGACCCGTACTCGTTCGACGAGTACGCCGGTTCGCCCGGCGCGGATGACCGCGTGGTGCCGGAAGGCTCGGCGTACCAGCGTCAGCACGTCGAACAAGCCACCCGCAGCAGGCACGCGCTGGTCGAAGAACCCGAGGATCGGTACCTCGACCCTGGTCCCGCCTCCGGCGTGTCCGAATTGGACCGGTTCTGGTCCGGCGAGGAGCCCGCGCAGCCGGAACCGCCCGCGCAGCCGACGAAATCGCGCGTGCGGCCGTACGCGCGAACCCGCGGCCGGACCCGCTCGGACCACAACCTCGCGCTCGAAGCCCTGGTCTCCACCAGCGACGAGGGCCGCCGCTACCGCGGAGTGCGCTCGATCGAGCACCGGCGGATCTGCGACCTGTGCCTGGACACCCGGTCGGTCGCCGAGATCGCCGCACACCTGCACCTGCCGCTCGGAGTGGTGAAGGTGCTGGTGGGCGACATGGCCGACATCGGTCTCGTGATGCTGCACCAGACCGATCTGGTGCTGGGGGACCGGTCGTCGAGGGAGTTCATGGAACGGGTGCTGCAGGGGCTTCGCAACCTCTGACCGCGGGCATTTCCGCCTCGCCGATTTACCTCGCTCGTTCCATCCTGCTCAGTTTCGCGTCGCGCCCGCCCGTTCCCCGGCCGCTCGGCCTCGCGTCGCTTCGCCCGCGCCATTCCAGTACCCCCAACCGAAAGCGCCCCAATGCGGCATTGGGTGCGCTCAACGCACCGAACGCCACATTGGGTGCGTCAGATGCACCCAATGCCACATTGGGGCGGCGTCAGTCCTCGACCAATGCGGCGGAAGTGATGCGGTGCAACGGATACCGCTCATGATTGGCACCCTCCAGCATCCCGCCGCCGACCCGCAGCGGCCGCACCACTCGCTGGCTCGCCGTGCCGCGCGAGTCGACGAAACCGATCCACACCTCGCGCTGTTCAAGCGTCGCGCGGGAAAGCAGATCCAACGTCGCCGTCGTGTCCGCGCCGCCGCCACCGGGTGCGCGCACCGTGGAACCCCGGCGGCGGGCCGAGGCCTGGTCTCCCGCGCGGAGATTCGACACGATCCGCGTTGCCTGCTCGTCGGTCAGCACCGCCTGCTCACCGGGCCGGGAGCGAGCCGCGCGGGCGCGGGCGGGCAGCCGACGTCCGGTGGGACGCAGGTCGACCACTCGGCCGTCCGGACCCTCCGCCGCGGGGGCGAAACCCGCGCCCCGCAAGGCTTCCAGCACCTCAGCGAGAGGCGCGGAGCTGATCAGCACAGTCGGCGCGATCAGCCGCAGGTCGTACTCCGCGGCTACCGGATGAGCGAGCACCTCGGCGAGCAAAGCCTCGTCGTCGCAGCGCAGGAACGATCCCGCGGTGCCGCCGCGCAAACGGCCGTGGCGGCGGGCGACGTCGTCGATCAGGTATGTGAGGCCTTGCGGCACTGGCGTCGCCGACTTGTTGCGGAACATCGCGTGCAGCTCGTCCGCGGTCCGCCCGGTGTCGAGAGCGCGCCGCACCGACGGCTCGGTGATGCGGTAAACCGTTGCGTGGCCAGCGGATTCGACGTCCGCGACCGCGGCCATGTCCGCCGCTAGTTCCGGCTCCAGCGGGCCCGGCGCGACGACCGTCAGGTCTGCCTGCACCAACACGTGGTCGACCGGCGCGGGCAGCGCGTCGTGCATGGCTTCGACCGCGCCGGGGCGGTCGTCTTCCAGCAACAGCCGGGTGGCGGTGGTGAGGGCGCCGAGTCCGACGAGACCCAGCGCAGTCGCCTCGGCCATCGTCCAGCGCACGGTTTCGTCGCGTAACCGGCCACCTCGTCGAGGTGCGCGCCAAGCCAGTACGGCGACCAGCTCGTCGATGCTTTTCACGCCTGCGCCGGGATTCAGCGCCGCTAGCGCACTGAGCACGCGATGCCGCGAAACCGGCGCGAGCGGTCGTCGCAGCTCTTCGGACAATGGCGCGATCGGCTTGTCTTTCGCGTCCCGGCCACCGGCGAGACCGGGCAGCCGCGGCAGCTCCAGCCACGCCTGGGCGAGCGTCATCCACCGCTGCACCGACGGCGACGCGAGCCAGCTGTCGGTAAGCATGGTGGGCACGTACTCGGGGGCGGTGTTTTCGCTGTCCGCAACGAGTCCCGCGCCGACGACCAGCTCTACGAGCAGCGTCGCGCGGGTCTCGTCGACTTCGAGGTCCTTGGCGACCTTCTTCAGCTCGCGCACTCCGAGCCCGCCCGCTTTGAGCACCGGCGGCGGCGCATCCGACCACATTCGCAGCAGGGATTCCGTCTGCCGCAACAACTCCATGGCTTCACCGGCGGCCGTTTGGTCCACAGTGTCCGTCCGATGTGGATGGACGGGCAGCTCCGGCTCGACCAGTGTGTCCGGTTCGAACGCCCGGCCGCCGCGAAGCAGCAGGCCGAGTTCGCGGGGAAGTTCGACGGTCTGGTCGTCACGGCGCAGCAGCAGGCCGCGCGCGAGGAGCTTCTGCACCGGGGTGGCCGCGTCGGACAGGCCGACATCGAAGCTCGCGTCGCGGGTGCGGCCGATCGGCGGCCCGGCGGCGAGCGCGGTGAGCACCGCCCGCTCGTCCTCGCCGACCTCCGCGAGCCGCGCGTCGATGTCGGTGGCGGCCAGCGCGGGCGACGGTGCGCCGAGCCCAGCCGGGAACGGACCGAGCGCGTCGCGCGCGGCGGGCGGCACCCGCAGCTCGTCGTCGGCGCCCCAGACGAGCGCCCGGGTACGCAGCCGGGCGAGCGGTTCGCTGACGTCGCGGCCGACCAGCGCCGTCACCGCGGACACCGGCGTCGGCTCGATGTCGGCACCGGCGACCAGCAGCGCGTCGATCACCGCGAGGGTGAACGTGTCGAGGTCTTCGCAGGCGCGAGCGACCGACCCCGGCGTGCCCGCGCGCGTGGCGAGCACGGTGGTGTCGGACGGAGGAGGGGTGGACAGATCGCGACGCGTGCGCAGCAGTTCGGCGAGTGCGTCGTCGGACTCCGCACGCAGCCAGTCCGCCAGAGAGGTCGCGGGCATAGACACCCAGGATACCGGGCGGGTGCGCGCGCACGAGACGTGTTCGGGCAGACTGTGGTCGAGTTTGCCGGACGAGGGCCTCGGAGGAAGCAGTGGCGAAGGGCGACAAGCAGAGCAAGGGCATCGACCCGACGTGGCCGGGCGAGCCGGGCGAACACCCGGTCACCGAGCTGTCCTCGGACCGGCAGGGAGCGCTTTCGCCGTTCGGCGACCTGGCCTTCCCGCTCGAGCAGGTGCCTTACGTGCACCCGGAGACCGAGATCAACCGCTGACCTGCGGGCCCTCGTGAGTGTTCGGCACGGTTCTCACCGGGATGAACACTCACGAGGCTGAAGTTACTGGTCAGTCACCCGGTTGGGGTGTGGTGGCGCGGGTCACCGGACTAGATTCGAGCCGTCCTAACCCACTCCACCAGCGGGGAGTACGTGTCATGCCGGTTCCCGGTCCCGGGTATTCGATCACCGTCCGGGTCGAGGCCCCGGCCTCGTCCACGGCCGCGGGCGATCTCACCACCGCGGTCGGCCGCGTCGGCGGCGTGCTGACGGCGTTCGACGTCGTCGAATCGCACGCGGACACGATCGTGATCGACATCAGCGCCAACGCGCTGTCGGAAAACCACGCGCAGGACATCACCGCGGCGCTCGATTCGCTGCCGGGCGTGCGCGTGCGCAAGGTCTCGGACCGGACGTTCCTGATCCACCTCGGCGGCAAGATCGAGGTCAGCCCCAAGGTCGCGCTCCGCAACCGTGACGACCTCTCCCGCGCGTACACGCCGGGCGTCGCCCGGGTGTGCCAGGCGATCGCCGCGAACCCCGAGGACGCGCGCCGGCTGACCATCAAGCGCAACACCGTCGCTGTGCTCACCGACGGCTCCGCCGTGCTCGGCCTCGGCAACATCGGCCCGGCCGCCGCGCTGCCGGTGATGGAGGGCAAGGCGGCGCTGTTCAAGAAGTTCGCCGACGTCGACGCGTGGCCGGTCTGCCTGGACACCCAGGACACCGAAGAGATCATCATGATCGCCAAGGCGCTCGCGCCGGTGTACGCGGGCATCAACCTCGAGGACATCGCCGCGCCGCGCTGCTTCGAGATCGAGAAGCGGCTGCGCGAGCAGCTGGACATCCCGGTCTTCCACGACGACCAGCACGGCACCGCGATCGTCGTGGTTGCCGCGCTGCGCAACGCGCTGCGCGTGGTCGGGAAGAACATCGAGGACTGCAAGATCGTGGTCAGCGGGGTCGGCGCGGCCGGTTCGGCGATCATCCGCCTGCTGCTGCGCAAGAACCCGGGCGACATCGTGGCCGCCGACATCGACGGCATCGTCTACCCCGAGCGCGGCAACCTCGACGACAACCTCACGTGGATCGCCGAGCACACCAACAAGGACCGCAAGTCCGGCACCTTGCACGACGCGCTGGTCGGCGCGGACGTCTTCGTCGGCGTCTCGGCCCCGAACCTTTTCGGCGCGGAGCAGGTCGCCACGATGAACGACGACGCCGTCGTCTTCGCGCTGGCCAACCCGGACCCGGAAATCGACCCGCTGGAGGCGCAGAAGCACGCCGCGGTCGTCGCCACCGGCCGCAGCGACTTCCCGAACCAGATCAACAACGTCCTGGCGTTCCCGGGCGTCTTCCGCGGCCTGCTCGACGCCGCCGCGCACAACATCGACGACAACATGCTGCTGGCCGCCTCCGACGCGATCGCCGACGTGGTGGACAACGGCAAGCTCAACGCGTCGTTCATCGTGCCGAGCGTGTTCGACAGCGCGGTGGCTCCGGCGGTCGCGGAAGCGGTGCGCAACGCCGTCCGCGCCGAACGCGCCAGCTGACCGTACGTGAGGGGAACCCTGAGGGAATCTGATTCCCCCAGGGTTCCCCTCACGTACTTTGGGCGGAGTTGCGCAGTAGCCTCGCGGGCGTGAGTGAACTCAGCCATGTCGACGAGTCCGGCGCTGCCCGGATGGTCGACGTTTCCGGCAAGACGGCGTCCGCGCGCACCGCGCTCGCCGGCGGGACCGTCCACACCACGGCGGAGGTCGTCGGCCTGCTTTCGGCAGGCGGCCTTCCCAAGGGCGACGCGCTGGCGACCGCGCGGATCGCCGGGATCATGGGCGCCAAGCGGGTGCCCGAGCTGATCCCGTTGTGCCACCAGATCGCGCTGTCCGGGGTCAAGGTGGAGTTCGAATTGGACGGTGCCGCGGTCCACATCAGCGCGACGGCCAAGACCAAGGACGTCACCGGCGTCGAGATGGAGGCGCTCACCGCCGTCGCGGTCGCCGGGCTGACGCTGCACGACATGATCAAGGCTGTCGACCCGGCCGCGACGCTCGACAACGTGCGGTTGCTGCGCAAGGACGGCGGCAAGACCGGAACCTGGGAGCGGCCATGAACACCGCGCGCGTCATCGTCGCGTCCAATCGCGCCGCCCGAGGCGTCTACGAGGACAAGACCGGCCCGGTGCTCGTCGACTGGCTGGCCGGCCGCGGCTACGACGTTCCGCCGCCGGTCGTCGTCGAGGACGGCGATCCGGTGGGCGGCGCGCTGCGGGCCGCGGTGGCTGACGGCGTCCAGGTGATCCTCACGACCGGCGGCACCGGCATCTCGCCGACGGACCGGACCCCGGACGTCACCCGCGCGGTGCTGGATTACGAGCTGCCAGGCGTCGCGGACGCGATCCGCGCGGCCGGGCTGCCGAAAGTGCCCACCGCGGTGCTCTCGCGCGGCGTGGCCGGCGTGGCGGGCCGGGCCCTCGTCGTGAACCTTCCCGGGTCGAGCGGCGGCGTGAAGGACGGTCTGCGGGTCCTGGAGGACATCCTCGACCACGCGGTGGACCAGCTCGCCGGTGGCGACCATCCGCGCGAGCCGGTGCAGGCCGGTCCCGCGGTCCGGATCCTGCGGGCGGCCGTGAGCGACCAGCCGCTGTCGGTCGAGGAGCACGCGCAGCTGGTGGAGGACGACGCGGCGGGTGCCGTGGTCACGTTCTCCGGCGTGGTCCGCGACCACGACGGCGGCAAGGGCGTGCGCGATCTGACCTACGAGGGCCACCCGACGGCGGGCGACGTGCTCGCCGAGGTGGTCAACGACCTCGCGGCGCGCTGGAAGGGCGTGCGGGCGGTGGCCGTGAGCCATCGCGTGGGCGCGCTGACGATCGGCGACGTCGCGCTCGCCTGCGCGGTCGCCGCCGAGCACCGCGGCCAGGCGTTCACCGCGTGCGCGGAACTGGTGGACGAGGTGAAGGCGCGGCTTCCGGTGTGGAAGCACCAGCACTTCACCGACGGCACCGACGAATGGGTCAACTCGCCCTGACCCCCTCGTGAGTGGCTACGCCGGTTCTCACCGGCATGAACAATCACGAGCCCGGACACGACGAAGGGCCCCACCGCCAGGGGATTTGACGCGGTGGGGCCCTTCGGACGTTCTGTCACAGCAGTCGCTGCGCCGGAACCAGCCTCACGAAGAGGCTCGGATTCACTTGGTGGCGAGCTTCTGGCCGACCACGATGAAGTTCGCGTTCGACACGTACTGCTTGTTCAGGTCCTGCAGCTTCTGGTAGCCACCCTGGATGCCGTGCTCCTTGGCGATCTTCGAGAGCGTGTCGCCAGCCTTGACGGTGTAGTCACCGTTCGGGTTGGAGTTCGCCACCAGCGCGGCCACCGGCTGGGTGACCTTCTTCGGGGCAACGCTCTTCGGGGCCGCCTTCTTGGTGGCGGTGCTCTTCTTCGGGGTCGCCTTGTGCGCGGAGGCCGAGCTGCCGGCCTTCTTGCTGCACACCGGCCACGCGCCGGGGCCCTGGCCCTGCATGACGCGCTCGGCGACGGCGATCTGCTGCTCACGCGACGCGCCCTGCGGGCTGCCGGTGCCGCCGTAGGCCTTCCAGGTGCTCTGGGTGAACTGGAGACCACCGTAGTAGCCGTTGCCGGTGTTGGTGTTCCAGTTGCCGCCGCTCTCGCACTGCGCGATGGCGTCCCAGTTGGTCGCCGACGCGGGGGTCGCGGCGATCGCGAGAGGAGCGCCGACCGCGATACCCGCGACTGCGACACGGGCGATGGTGCGGGTGGCAGCGGACATCTTGCGGTGCTTGCCTCGGTACGACATGTGAAAACTTCTCGATTCCTGCGCCTACGAGCTCGATGCTGCGGGTCGGGTTGGGAGCCCGTCCGCCCGTTGCCGGGCGGCTGACGCGGACGTCGCACGACGCGCCGTCTTCGTCCCCTCGTCTCTGTCCGGAAATGCTTTCGCTCGGGGTATGGGTCCGGGGATCCGTTGGACAGAGCTGGGCGCTACGGATTCCCGGTGTTGCTTGGTCGGTCGGGGCCAACCGAAAAGCGACGGTACGTAATTCCGAGCGTGATCGGAAATCATTCGAGGTGTGACCTACGTCACAGTAACGGCACGCAACCTCCCTCGATCCGCCTGTTTGCGCTGGTCAGAGCGCCGTTATCTGGCCGTTTTCTAGCCGAGATATTTCACGGATCGTGAGGCTTGGGTCACGTCGATAACGCGTCAAGGGGCCATTCGCAGCAGATAAGAGCGGGCACTCTAAACCACTGGTCAACCGTCGGCCACTGTCCGCCGAGTGGTTCTTTGAAGTGCCCCAATACGCCGTGAGCGAAACACTTCGGAGAGTAGGGATAAAGAGTGCCGACCGCTCAGCGCGCCAGTGCCGCCATTCGCCGTGGTCCGGACCAATCGGCCGGGAACGGCGGCTCCGCCGGTCAGTGCGGCGCTCAGCCGGGAGAACGGGGGCTTTCCGGGAGCTCACCCGCCGGCGAACGGCGGAAGGACGTCCAGGTGGGAGCCGTCACTGAGCGCGCGGCCCCGATCGCGGACCGCCACCTCGTTGACCAGGAAGCTCGCCGCGTCGAGAACGCGGGAAAGTTGCCCGGGGTGCAGCTCGCGCAGCGCCTGGACGGCGTCGGCGACCGTCGCGCCCGCCGTCAGCTCCACCTTCTCCTCTTCAGTGCCCGCCGCGGCCCGTGCCGAGGCGAAGTACCGGACGACGACTGTCACCGGAGAAGAAGAGGACAAGGAGGGAGAGGTCATCGCTCAGCCGCCGATCGCGCTCATCGGCCGGATCGGCTGTGCGAAGCCGGCCTCGTTGATCTCGTGGCCCGCGAGCTTGCGCCACATCGTGTCGCGCCACGCGTCCGCCACCTCTTCATCGCGCGCGCCCGCGCGCACGAGGGAACGCAGGTCCGTCTCGTCGTTCGAGAACAGGCAGGAGCGGACGGCTCCGTCGGCGGTCAGCCGGGTGCGCTCGCAGGCGGAGCAGAACGGCCTGGTCACCGAGGCGATCACGCCCACGTCGCCGGGGCCGCCGTCAACCAGCCAGCGCTCAGCGGGCGCTCCGCCGCGCGGAGCGGGGAACGGGCTGAGGGTGAAGGCCTCGCCGAGCATCGCGAGGATCTCCTCGGCGGTGATCATGTCGCGGCGGTTCCAGCCGTGCTGCGCGTCGAGCGGCATCTGCTCGATGAACCGCAGGTGGTAGCCCTCTTCAAGGCAGAACTTCAGCAGCGGGACCGCCTCGTGCTCGTTGTACCCGCGCATCAGCACCGAGTTGATCTTCACCGGCGACAGCCCGGCGTCGCGGGCGGCGGCGAGGCCGGCCAGCACGTGCGGCAGCCGGTCGCGGCGGGTCAGTTCGGCGAAGCGCTCGCGGTCGATGGTGTCCAGCGACACGTTGATCCGGTCGAGCCCGGCCGAGACGAGGCCGGGGGCGCGCTTGGCCAGCCCGATCCCGTTGGTGGTCATGGAGACCCGTGGCCGCGGTTCGAGGGCGGTGATCCGCTCGACGATCTGTTCCAGGCCCGGGCGCAGCAGCGGTTCGCCGCCGGTGAGCCGGATGTCGGTGACGCCGAGCATCTCCACCGCGATCCGCATGAGCCGGACCAGCTCGTCGTCGGAGAGGACCTGGTCGCTGGGCATCCAGTCGAGCCCTTCGGCGGGCATGCAGTACGTGCAGCGGAGATTGCACCGGTCGGTGAGGGAGACCCGCAGGTCCGTCGCGACGCGGCCGAAGGAATCGACGAGACCGGGGTGCTCGGGCCGGGGCGTGCCGGACGGGCCTCGGTTGCCGGGGACGCGAGGAAACCCGAGATGTACTGCTGTCATTACGCTCAGGATAGCTTGCACGGTCGGAAAAGGCAGTCTTGCGAAAATCCTGGAAACCACCCTCGGTTCCGATGTGGAGGCACTCGGTGAGCACCGCTGAGACGAATAGTGAGCTGACTCACTTCGCGGCGCTGGCGGCTCAGCTGCGCACGCACCTCGTCCTCCGGCACGCTCGCGACGCCGCCCGCGAAGGGCTCTCGGCGACCGAGCTGCAAGCTCTCGAACTCGCCGGGCAAACTGCGGATTCCCTTACCCCAGGCCGAATCGGGCAGCTCACCGGCTTGTCGACGGGTGCGGTGACCGGCGTGCTCGACCGGTTGGCGAAGGCCGGTCTGGTGCTCCGCGAACGCGACCGGACCGACCGGCGGAAGGTGCTCGTGACGATCACCGAGGCGGGCCGCGAACGGCTCGACGCGATCTCGCGGCGGGAGCGGCGACGGCTTGCCGAGGTGCTCGCGGAGTTCACTTCCGCAGAACGGAAAGTCCTCGGGCGTTATCAGTTCGCAATGCTCGAAGCGTTACGCGAAAATGCGCATCCCGCATAGCTTTTCCGCATCTGCGGCGATAATGTTCCGGCCATGCCGCAATTTCGGTTGTCCGAGGCCGCTCGGCTGCTCGGCGTAAGCGACGACACCGTCCGCCGGTGGGTTCGCGCGGGTCAGTTGACCGCGACGGACGACGCCGCCGGCCGCAAGGTCGTCGACGGCGCTCAGCTCGCCGGGTTCGCCAGGGCGCAAGCGTCCGAACCGGACGACCCATCGGGGGTCGGCCGTTCCGCCCGCAACCGCTTCGTCGGGCTCGTCACCGAGGTCGTCGCCGACAAGGTGATGGCGCAGGTCGAACTGCAGTGCGGGGCGCACCGAGTGGTGTCACTGATGAGCACCGAGGCGGTCCGCGAACTCGGGCTGCGCCCGGGCGTGCTCGCGGTCGCCGTGGTCAAGGCGACCACCGTCGTGGTGGAAACCCCGGAAGGATCCAGATGAAGAAACTCGCCCTCGCCGTCGCCGGAACCGCGGCGATCGCGTTGTTCGCCGGCGCCTGCAGTTCCAGCGACCAGCCCAGCTCCAGCCAGGGTGCCGGTTCCGCGTCCGCCCCCGCTCCGGGAGGCGGCACGCTGACCGTGTTCGCCGCGGCCTCGCTCACCGAATCCTTCAACGCGCTCGGCAAGCAGTTCGAGGCCGCGCATCCGGGCGTCAAGGTCACCTTCGACTACGAGGGTTCCTCCGCGCTCGTGCAGAAGCTGGACAACGGGGCCAAGGCCGACGTGTTCGCCTCGGCCGACCAGAAGAACATGGACAAGGCCGTGCAGGACGGCGTGATCGACGGCCAGCCGACTGTGTTCGCCACCAACAAACTCGCGATCGCCGTGGCCAAGGGGAATCCGAAGGGCATCAAGACCTTCGCCGACCTGACCAAGCCGGGCCTGAACGTGGTCGTGTGCGCGCAGCAGGTGCCGTGCGGTGCGGCCACGCAGAAGGTCGAGCAGAGCACCGGCAAGGCGCTCAAGCCGGTGAGCGAGGAGACGAACGTCAAGCAGGTGCTGGCCAAGGTTCAGTCGGGCGACGCCGATGCCGGCCTGGTGTACGTCACCGACGCGACGTCGGCCGCGGGCAAAGTGGACAAGGTCGACTTCCCGGAGTCCTCGGGCGCGGTGAACCAGTACCCGATCGCGGTGGTGAAGAACGCCCCGCAGGCGGCGCTGGCGAAGCAGTTCAACGACTTCATCCTTGGCACCGAGGGCAAGGCCGAACTGGCCAAGATCGGGTTCGGCCCTGGCAAGTAAGGCGGGCGCGGCGGCCGAGACCCGGCCGCCGCACGCCCGGGTTCCCCTGATCCTCTGGTTCCCCGCCGTCGCCGCGCTCGCGCTCGTGGTGCTGCCGGTCGTCGGCCTCCTGGTGCGGTCCGACCTCACCCGGCTGCCGTCGCTGCTGGTCACGTCCTCGTCGCTGAACGCGCTCCGGCTGTCGCTGGTGACCGCCGCACTGTCCACAGTGGCCTGTGTGGTGCTCGGCGTTCCGCTGGCGATCGTGCTGGCCCGCTCGCGGGTGCCGGGGGTGCGGATGCTGCGGTCGATCGTGCTGCTGCCGTTGGTGCTGCCTCCCGTGGTCGGCGGTCTGGCCCTGCTGTACCTGCTGGGCCGCAGGGGTTTCCTCGGCATCTTGATCAACTGGCTGACCGGCGAGCAGGTGCCGTTCACGACGGCCGCGGTGGTGATCGCGCAGACGTTCGTCGCGATGCCGTTCCTGGTCGTCAGCCTGGAAGGCGCGCTGCGCGGGTCCGGTGACCGCTACGAGCAGGTCGCCTCGACGCTCGGCGCGCGTCCGTGGACGGTGTTCCGCCGGGTGACACTGCCGTTGCTGCTTCCGGCGCTGGGTTCCGGTGTGGTGCTGAGCTTCGCCCGCGCGCTGGGGGAGTTCGGCGCGACCATCACGTTCGCGGGCAGTCTGGAAGGCGTCACCCGGACGTTGCCGCTCGAGGTCTACACGCAGGCCGAAGTGGACATCGACAGCGCGGTGGCGCTCGCGTTGCTGCTCATCGCGGTCGCCGTCCTGGTCATCGCGGTCGCGCGGCCGCGGTCGTGGGAAGGCGGGCCGCGGTGACCCTGTCGGCGAAGCTGGCGCTTACCCGCGGCGAGTTCTCGCTCGACGTCGAGTTCACCGTGCCCGGCGGATCGGTGCTCGCGCTGCTCGGACCCAACGGCTCCGGGAAGTCCACCGTGCTCGGCAGCCTCGCCGGTTTGCTGCCGGTGACCTCCGCCGACGTCACGCTCGCCGACCGTCGGCTGGCCGGGAACGGCGTCGACCTGCCGCCGCACGAACGGCGGGTCGGCCTGCTGTCCCAGGACGCGTTGCTTTTCCCGCATCTGTCCGCAATGGACAACGTCGCGTTCTCGCCGCGCTCGACCGGTACCAGCCGGGCGGAGGCGCGGGAGATCGCCTCGCGGTGGCTGGCCGAAGTGGACGCGGCGGAATTCGCGAACAGGCGGCCGAGCCAGCTGTCCGGCGGGCAGCAGCAGCGGGTGGCGATCGCGCGAGCGCTGGCGTCCACGCCGGATCTGCTGTTGCTGGACGAGCCGTTCGCCGCGCTCGACGTGGACTCGGCACCGGCGATCCGCGGTCTGCTGCGCCGGGTGCTGCGCGACGGCCCGACCACCGTGCTGGTCACGCACGATCCGCTGGACGCGCTGGCCTTGGCCGACCACGTGGCGGTGATGAACGGCGGCCGGATCGTGGAACGCGGCCCGACGCGGGAGGTGCTCGCGGCGCCGCGGACCGCTTTCACCGCGCGGATCGCCGGGCTGAACCTGGTGTCCGGCGTGGCGGTGGCGGACGGACTGCGCACGCCTTCGGGCGAGGTGGTGACGGGTTTGCTGACGCCGGACACGGTGGTCGGCGAGGCGGCGGTCGCGGTGTTCGAGCCGAACGCCGTCGCGGTTTACCCGCACGACGGCGAGCATCACGGCAGCCCACGCAACACGACCGACGCCGTCGTCGCGGCGCTGGAACCGCACGGTCCGGTGATCCGCGTCCGAACCGAGGGCGGCGGCTGGGCACACGGCCTGACCGCCGACCTCACTCCGGCCGCAGTCGCCGAACTCGCCCTGGAGCCGGGCTCGGCGGTGGCGCTGTCGGTGAAGGCCGCGACCGTGGCGGTGCACCCGGCTGCGGCCTCCTGACTTTCGCCGTCCCCACGAGGTTGTGCGGCCTTGCTCCGGTACGGGCAACCAGGGCTGACCTGCGGCGAGTAGGGTGAGTTCATGGCGTCGGGCAGCACTCCACACCCCGGCACAATCTAGTTGAGCGTGACCGAATAGTGAAGGTCTGTGACTAGGATCGGCGAGATGCGTTGATGGAGGACGGTGCATCGCGCGATATTCGGAAGTGAACAAGCACATGGTGAAATCCACAATCGAGGCCGTCGGCGCGTATCTGCCCGCCCGCGAGGTGACCACGGCCGAGCTGATGAGCAAGCTGGCCATCGACGCGCCGCTGGATCTGGAGAAGGTCAGCGGGGTGGCGGCGCGGCGGGTGCGCGGCGTCGACGCCGAGGGCAGGCCGGAGGATTCGTTCAGCATCGCCCTCGCCGCCGCGCGCGAGGCACTGGCGAATTCCCGGTACGCGGCCGCCGAGCTGGATGTGATCATCTCCTGCTCGATCACCCGCACCCGCGGCGAGGACTTCTGTCTCGAGCCGTCCTTCGCGCTGATGCTGCGCTCCGAGCTCGGCGCGCACCGGGCGATCCACTTCGACGTGTCCAACGCGTGCGCGGGCATGATGACCGGAGTCCTGTTGCTGGACCGGATGATTCGCTCCGGCGCGGTCCGCAGGGGCCTGGTGGTCTCCGGCGAGTGCATCACCCCGATCTCCGACACCGCGGTGCGCGAGATCGCGCAGAAGTACGACCCGCAGTTCGCCTCGCTCACCGTCGGTGACGCGGGCGCGGCCGTGTGCGGGATCCGCGGGCGTTCAAGCTGTTGGCTCGGCTTGCTGAGTTGCTGGACGCGCCGGTGGTGATGAGCGAGAACGGGCGCGGGGCGATTGAT
>NZ_JBSFNS010000085.1:0-35995 GCF_053587275.1 Amycolatopsis sp. NPDC003676 | reverse complement strand
GGTGCTTGTCAAGGCATCTTTCCCGCCTTGACAAGCACCTCCGCGCCGTAGTCACAATCAAGCTTCGGGGTGTGCCCCGCAACCACCACCCCCGAAGGGGGCGTCAGCCCCCAACAACAAGAACCTCACCGATCCGACCGCAACGAAGCCGGATCAAAGTCCTCCCACTCATCGTCCACAGTGGACCCAACCGAAGCAGCCGGAGCAGGAGCAGGAAACCGCCTCTCCCCCAACCTCTCCCCCCGCAACCGCTGAAACTCCTCCACCGTCATCCCAGGATCATCATCCGCAGAACGAGCCGGAGCAGCCCGCCCGGACAACGCCTCAACAAGCAACCCAGCCTCCTCCCCCAGAAACAACCCCACCCGGTTGTAGCAATCCTGCTCGGCCTCAGCCATAGCCACCCGCACAACCTCGAGCACCAAAGCCGAAACCCGCGAAGGCTCTCCGTCCGCCAATGCAGGCGCAATCCACAACCGCTTCAACGCCCCCAACGCATCCACAGTCACCTCAACCGACCCATCCAAAGCATGAGCCGACCCCCGCGCCTCAGCCATCAACGAGGCGACCTGCCCCAGAGCAGCCTCGCGAGACCGAGCCAGCTCGATAAGCTCCCGGGTCTTCACAACACCACCGGCTCTTCGTCATAGAAATCCGGATCATCCTCAGCCAACGCCGCGTACCCCAGCGAAGCCACCGCTTCCGCACCCAAAACCGGCGCGAGAACCTGATGCATCCGATCCCCAGCCCGCCGTTCAGCCCGCCTCGACAGCTCCATAATCTGCGCAGCGACAGACCCACTGCGCAAAGCAGCCCGAGTCAACGTCAACCCAGTCAGCAACCCACCCGGCGCGACCTCGACCGAAACCCCGCCGGCAGCGGCCTTTCCCACCACCGGCCCAGCCCGCTCGAACCGAGCAGCAGCCGCCTCCCCGGTCCGGGAAGCCTCCTCCATCACCCGCGCCACCGCGCGATCCATGTCGAATTCAGCCACCACTCACCCCGTCGGCCGGTAAAACCCGATGAACTGCTGCCCGGCATTGGTCGTCCGGATCTTGCTGATCTGCACCGGATCCCCGGCCTCGACCATCTGCCCGTCGCCGATCACCATCGCGACGTGCCCGGACCACACCACCAAATCCCCCGGCAGCAACTGATCCATCGACGGCACCTCGGCCCCGACGGTCTGCTGCTTAGCCGTCCGCGGCAACTGCAGCCCGGCGTCCTGATAGGACGTCATGGTCAATCCGCTGCAGTCGAGCCCCTGCCCGCGCGCAGTCCCGCCCCACACGTACGGCACGCCCAGCTGAGACAACGCTGCCCGAACCGCTTTGGCCGCGGTCTCGTTCGGGGCCATCACGGTTTTGCCGCCCGGCAGGTTGATCCCGACCCCGCTGCCGGGCTGCGGCGGAACAGCCACCGGCAAGCGCGGCTTCCCGGCGAACCCGCCGCCGCCTCCACCACCGCCGGAATCCCCACCGCCACCGCCGTGGCTCACGTGCGCACCGTTGCTGTTGAACGCCTGCGGCACCGAGGTCGTAGCGCTGCTCGCGGAAGTCGAATCCGACCCGCCGAGCCGCTGCCCCAGCCCGGTCAGCTTCCCGAGCGTTTCCTCGGTGAACGTCGCCGCCTGACCGGTCAACTGCCCGATCTTCGTCTGCAGCTGCAACAGAATCTGCCGCGCCGCGGCTGCCCGGCTTTCCGGCGGCTGGATGCCGTTGACCGCCGCCAGCGCCTTCATCGAAGACGCGATTTCCCGCAGAATCTGGTCCCGCACCTGATCATTGCGGATCTCGCCGACATGCAGCGTCTCCGCCGCCTCCGCGACCGCGCGCTCGATTTCCGCGCTCTCGTCGAGAAGGTCCTGGACTTCCTTCTCCAGATCCTTCGACGTCGCGACCGCCCGCTCCGAGGTCGCGCCGGAACTGGCGTGCGCCAGATTCACCCGCTGAGCGCCCGCGTGCTGATTCGCCTGGCCGACGGACGTCTGCAGCGCGACATGCCCGTCGCGCGCGCCGTGGATCGCCGACGGATCGTGCTTCAGCTTCGCGGCGAACTGGTTAGTGGTGTCCAGTCCATTGCGGACCAGATGATCGACCGGAGCGTTCACGAGAATCTGCGCAATGCGTCGCCGTGTTCCTGCTCCACCGCGGCGTAATTGCCCTGCGTGCGCCGAGCGGCCTCGCCGACGTCGTGCCAGCCGCCGCCGAGCGCGTGCATCCGTTCCTGCAACGCGCGCATCCGCGCCCCGTACGCGCCGGCGAATCCGGATTCGTCTCCGATCGCGGAAAACCCGTCGCCAGACAGCGTCACGTGCGGACCGAGATGTGCTTTCGCCGCCGCACGCACCTCGTCGCCGAGTGGGTCGACCTGCTTCGCGTAGTTCTCGTACGCGCCGTCGTCGACATGAAAACCGGACACAACCCGCCCCTCCCCTGAGCCCTGCGGCCCAGGTTAGCGGACGGGTTGTGCCCGGACAGGCGATTTGACCGGATCAGGTCAGCCGTTGAGGATCTTCGTCAGCCAGTCGCCCTGGGCCGGAACGGCCTTGCCGTTGACCGCGACCGTGGGCGTGCCGAAGCCGACCTGGCCGTTGCCGAAGTCCTGCTGGAGGTTCTGGTCGGCCTGGACCTGCTGGAACGCCGCCTGCAGCTGCTGGTCGTAGGCGCCGGTGTTGACCGTCTCGGCGAACTTCGGGTCGCTGATCCCGAGGTCCTGGCCGAGCTTGATCAGCTGGGCCTTGTCGTACCCGCGACCGCCTTCCTGCGGCTGGTTCTTGAACAGCGCGTCGTGGAACGCGGTGAACTTCTGCTGGTCGGCGGCGGCGAGCGCGGCGTTGGCCGAGTCGAGCGAGTAGCCCGGCGGGTCCGAGTTCTTGTTGAGCAGGATCACCATGTGGTAGCGCACGGTGAGCTGGCCGTCGTTGATCGCCTTCTCCATCCGCGGCCCGTAGTCCTGCTGCAGCTTGGCGCAGTACGGGCACAGGAAGTCGGCGTACAGGTCGATGGTCTTCGGCGCGCCCGGTTTGCCGACCGACACCACGGCCCCGTCGCGCTTCTCGACCACACCCGGCCCGAGCGCCGAGGTCGTGCCCGGCTGGATCGCGCTGTCCTGTGTGGCGTTCTTGCTCGAGTTGATCCACAGCACGCCGCCGATCACGAGCGCGGCGACCACCACGACGGCCACCACGATCGCGATGATCTTGTTCCGGTCGCTGTTCGAGCCCCGCGCCTGGGCGACCGACCTCGCGGCCGCCGCCTGCTGACGGCTTTTCCGCGCGTTGCGCGCAGCTCCACCCACTGTTCCTAATTCCCTTCCGCGATGCTCTTGGGGTAGTCGTCCGAAGACTCGTCTGAGTTCCCGGCGTTCCTGCCCTTGCCCCAGCCAAGCCAGCCGTCGACCGAAAGCCAGGTGCGCGGCCGTGCCAGCAGCCACACCGCGAGCAAGGCGAAGCCGGTGTCGCGCAGGATCTCCTGCGGGTACTCGGTCTGCCCGGCGTCCACGCGCCCGCCGCCGCCGAAGCAACCGCAGTCGATGCTCAGCCCGCGCGCCCACGACTGCGCGATGCCCGCGACGAGCACGGCGAGCAGCAGCAGCGAGGCTCCCGCGACCCAGCGCGTGGCCAAGCCGGCCAGAAGCAGCAGCCCGAGCACCAGCTCCAGCAGCGGCAGCCCAGTGGCGACCGGGCGCACGAGCGCATGCGGGAGCACGTCGTAGGCCTGCACGGCGATGTACGTCTGCCCCGGATCGGCGATCTTCAGGCCGCCGGACACGAGCCACACGGCAGCCAGCCCGAGACGGGCGAGCGTCCCGATGGTGTCGAGTACAGGTTGGGGCAGTCGGCGCACGCGCTTAGGCTAGCCGTCTGACCTGAGAACTATGTGAGCAGCCGAGCGGCGAAGCGGAGGCACCGATGCGGTTTCGCGCAGTGCTCGCCGCCGTGTTTCTGCTGGTCAGCTGCGTCTCGTGCGGATCGTCGACGGTATCGAAGGACGATCCGCTTCCCACCCGGGCGCGTGACGGCAACCACCTGACCATTGGCATCCGGTTCGACGCGCCCGGCCTTTCGCAACGAACTGTCGACGGAAGGCTCGCCGGTTTCGACGTCGATGTCGCTACTTTCGTCGCGCGCGAACTGGGCGTCGAACCGGACCGCATCACCTGGCACGAGACCACCCCGGCGCGCCGCGAGACCGACCTGACCTCGGGCGCGGTCGACCTGGTCGTGGCCACCTATTCGATCACCGACAAGCGGAAACAGCAGGTCAGCTTCGCCGGGCCGTACTTCAGCACCGGCCAGGACCTGCTGGTGCGGCTGACTTCGCCGGACATCACCGGCCCGGAAAGCCTCAACGGCAAGCGGCTCTGCTCGGTCACCGGGTCGACGCCGGCGCAGATGGTGAAGGACAAGTTCGCGCAGCGAGTGCAGCTGGTCGAGTACCCGCGGTATCCGGACTGTGTCACCGCGCTGCTGGCCAACCAGGTCGACGCGGTCACCACGGACGCGGTGATCCTCGCCGGGTACGCCGCGCAGAACCCGGAGCTGCTGAAGGTGGTCGGCCGCCCGTTTTCCACTGAGCGGTACGGCGTCGGCCTGCGCAAGGGCGATACCGAGGGCCAGCACGCGGTGGACGACGCGATCCGGAAGATGGTGTCGAGCGGGGCCTGGCGGAAGTCGCTGGAGACGAACATCGGGCCGTCGAACTATCCGTTGCCGAATCCACCGGAGATCACCGAGCAGTGACCGACCTAGCCTCGCTGCCGGACCTGCCCGTCCGCGCGGTGCTGCCGTCCGTGCTGAGCACGCTCGACGACCGTGGTGCCGCGGTGCTCGTGGCCCCGCCCGGCACCGGCAAGACCACGCTCGTGCCGCTCGCGCTGAACCGCGGCGAAGGTCGCGTCGTGGTCGCCGAACCGCGCCGGCTCGCTGCTCGGGCCGCGGCTGGGCGAATGGCGGCGTTGCTGGGCGAACCGGTGGGCGAGACGGTCGGGTATGCCGTGCGCGGCGATCGGAAGGTCTCGACGCGCACGCGGATCGAGGTGGTCACGTCCGGGCTGTTGGTGCGGCGGGTGCAGCACGATCCCGAGCTGGCCGGGGTGTCGACGGTTCTGCTGGACGAATGCCACGAACGTCATCTCGACGCCGATCTGCTGCTTGCGCTGCTTCTCGACGTCCGCGCCGGGCTGCGCGACGACCTCCGGCTGCTCGCGACCTCGGCGACGGTCGCGTCCGGACGGCTGGCCGAGCTGCTCGGCGATGCTCCGGTGATCACCGCACACGCCCGCACGTACCCGGTCGAGCTGAGCTATCGCGCTCCGACGCGCGGGGAACGGCCGGAAGCCGCGGTGGCGTCGGCGGTCCGGCAAGCACTGTCCGAAGGGGACGGTGATGTGCTCGCGTTCCTTCCTGGCGCAGGCGAAATCGCGCGTACGTCGTCGTTGCTGAGCTCGCTGGACGCCGATGTACTGCCACTCCACGGACGGCTTTCCGCTGCCCGGCAAGACGAAGCTCTGCGGCCGCGAGACCGTCGCCGGGTCGTTCTCGCGACCGCCGTCGCTGAGTCAAGCCTGACCGTTCCCGGCGTCCGCGCGGTCGTGGATTCCGGTCTCGCACGCGTCCCCCGAGTCGATCATCGACGCGGTCTCGCCGGGCTCGCCACCGTGCGGGTTTCGGCTGCGGTGGCGGAACAACGCGCTGGTCGTGCGGGTCGCGAAGCTCCTGGTCGCGCGTATCGCTGCTGGCCAGAGCACGAGCAAGCGACGCTCCCCGCGTATCCGGAGCCGGAAATCCGTACTGCCGAGCTGGCGCGGTTCGCGTTGGAACTCGCCTGCTGGTCCACTCCGGACGGAACCGGGCTCGCCTGGTGGGACCCGCCCGGCGAAGGCGCGCTCGCCGCCGCGCGCAGCCTGCTCGTCACGCTCGGCGCGACCACGTCCGACGGTGCTGTCACGCCCCGCGGACAGAAGATGGCCGACCTTGGTTTACATCCTCGCTTGGCGCGCGCGTTGCTGGACGGCGCGGAGGCCGTCGGAGCCCGCGCTGCCGCGGAAGTAGTTGCCTTGCTCGACTCCGGAGCGACGCTAACCGATGTCGAAGCCGAACTGCGCCGCCTCCGTTCCGCGCACGACGACGCGGCTCGCCGCTGGCAGCGGGACGCGAAACGGTTGGCAGGCTTGGTCAATTCGCCAGCGAAAGCCTCCCCGGACGCCGCGTTGGTTGTCGCCCTCGCGCATCCGGAACGCCTGGCGCGGCGACGCAGTGGTTCGGCACCGGTGTACCTGATGGCCAGCGGCACCGCCGCCGAACTGCCCAGCGGCAGCGGTCTGGGCGACGCCGAATGGCTTGCCGTCGCCGAAGCCACCCGCGACCCGGGCCGCGTGCACGGCACCATCCGGCTTGCCGCGACCGCCGACGAAGCCTTGGCGACCCAAGCCGCGCCGACCCTGGTGTCCGAAGTGGACGAAGTGCATTGGGACGGCGATGTCGTCGCTCGCCACGTCCGCCGCCTGGGGGCGATCGTGCTGTCCGAAAAGCCTTTGCGGAACCCAGATCCTCAGCTAGTCCACGACGCAGTGCTCGCCGGGCTCCGCGCCGAAGGTCTCGGGTTGCTGCGCTGGAGCCAAGACGGCACCCGCCTCCGCGAGCGGCTGGCCTTCCTGCACCGCGCACTGGGCGAGCCGTGGCCGGCAGTAGATGACGAAGCCCTGCTGTCCAATGTAGATACCTGGCTCGACCTCTCGCGAGTCCGCCGTCGAGCCGATCTCGCGAACATCGACGCCGGATCCGCCCTGCGCGGCCTGCTCCCCTGGCCCGAAGCGGCGCGGCTCGACGAACTCGCCCCGGATCGGCTCGAAGTCCCGTCCGGCTCGCACTATCGCGTGGACTATCGCGGCGACCAGCCGGTGCTCGCGGTCAAACTGCAGGAGACCTTCGGCTGGACCGAAACGCCGTCGCTAGCCGACGGCCGCGTGCCGGTAGTGCTGCACCTGCTGTCCCCCGCCGGTCGTCCGGCAGCGGTCACCGCGGATCTCGAATCCTTCTGGCGCACCGGTTACGCCGCCGTCCGCGCCGACCTCCGCGGCCGCTACCCGAAACACCCGTGGCCGGAAGACCCGGCGACCGCCCAACCGACCCGGCACACCACCCGCAGGTCTCGCTGACCCCCTGCCGAAAGTCGGGGTCGGTCCAGGACGGTCGGCCGATGTCCGAGTACCCCGCGCGGGCGCAGACTTCGCCCTATGATCACGTTTCGCGGATTGACGAAGCGCTACGGCCAGAAAACGGTGGTCAACGGCCTCACCTCGGTCATCGAGACGGGCACGGTGACCGGGTTCCTCGGCCCGAACGGCGCGGGCAAGTCCACCACTATGCGGATGACCGTCGGCCTCGACCGGCCGGAGTCCGGCGACGCGCTGATCCGCGGGAAACCGTATGCAGAACTGCGGTTTCCGCTGCGCGAGGTCGGCGCACTGCTGGATGCGAAGGCCATGCATCCTGGACGCAGTGCGGGCAAACATCTGCTCGCGATGGCGCGCAGCAACGGAATCCCCGCAAGCCGCGTAGAAGAAGTGCTCGCGACGGTCGGACTGAGCGACGTCGCGGGCAAGCGCGCCGGGACGTTCTCGCTCGGCATGAGCCAGCGGCTCGGCATCGCCGGCGCCCTGCTCGGCGACCCAGGCGTGCTGATGTTCGACGAGCCGGTCAACGGCCTCGACCCGGACGGGGTCCGCTGGGTCCGGCAGCTGATGCGTTCGCTCGCTTCCGAGGGTCGCACGGTGTTCGTGTCCAGCCATCTGATGAGCGAGATGCAACTGACCGCGGACCGGCTGCTGGTCATCGGCAAGGGTTCGATCCTCGCCGACGCGGCGATCGGCGACTTCATCGCGGGCAACTCGAGCCGATCGGTCGCGGTGCGAGTGCCGGATCCGGCCGAGCGCGCGAAACTCGCGGACTGGCTCCGGGGGAACGGCCGGACGGTGGTGCCCGGGGAGGACAGCGAACTGCTCATCGACGACGCGAGCGTGGCCGAGATCGGGGATCTGGCTTACGAACTGGGCGTCCGGCTGCACGGGCTCGCCGAGCGGACCGCTTCGCTCGAGCAGGCGTATATGGAACTGACTGCCGGATCGGTGGAATACGGGGTTACGGCATGACGAAGCTGGCGATTTCGGCGGAGTGGACGAAGTTCTGGTCGGTTCGGGCGACGTGGCTGTCGCTGATCGGCGGCGTGGTGCTGATGGCGTTCTTCTCCGTCGTCTCGGGGATTTCCCAGCACGCCGGGGACGATCGGCAGCAGACCGCGCACGGCATTGTCAACTCCGGGGCGATCTACCTGGTCGAGTTCTGCGTGCTCGCGGTCGCGACGTTGTTCGTGACCAGCGAGTACACCAGCGGGTCGATTCGCTCGACGCTGCAATGGGTTCCGGTGCGAGCTCGGGTCACCGCGGCCAAGGCGGCCGTGCTGGTGCCGGTGCTTTTCGTTTACGGCGTAGTCGTTGCCGTTCTTGGCATGGGGGTCGCCTCGGTGCTGATGCGTGGGGCTGGAGGTTCCACGTCGCTGTCGCAGGGAGCGATCACCGCGCTGGGCATGGGAGCGTATTTCGCGCTGCTCGGCGTGCTGTGCCTGGGGATTTCGTTCGTGCTGCGCAGCGCGGCGGGCACGTTGGTGGTGGTGATCGTGCTGCTGCTGCCGTTGCCGATGCTGATGTCGTCGTACGTGCTTCCCGGCGCGATGGACTACTTCCCCGCCTTCGCGGGGATCAACGCGATGGTGCCGCCCGGCGACGTGAACCCGATGTTCGGCAGCTTGCCGCCGTACGGGCCCTGGGTCGGCGTGCTGGTCTGCCTCGCCTGGGCGGTCGCCGGAATCGGTGCCGGGACCGCGCTGCTGAACCGTCGCGACGCCTGATTCAGGCCTGCGGCAATCCCAATCCGGCGAGTACGGCACGGGCTCCCTTCACCAGATCGGCTTCGGCCGGCGGGTTGACGGAGCCCGTGCCTGCTAGTGCGTCGAAGATCGATCCGTCGAGCCACCCGATGAGCACGCGAGTGTGGTCCTCCGGCGTCGGAGAACCGGCCGCGGCAAGCACTTCCGCACATCGACGGCGCAATTCCAGGCCGCCAGCGTCATAGCGAGCCCGCAACTCCGGCCGTCGAACCGATTCCAGCGCGAATTCGTAGCGCGCGAGCATTCTGGTGCGGCCCACGGTGATCGACCGGTACACCATCGCGCCCAGGAACTCGGCGAGCTTGCCCTCCGGCGGCGCGACTTCAGCCTGGTCCAACGCGACCATCCGGTCCGCGGCCAGTTCCAGCAGCGCGACGCGCGTGCGCGCGTAGTACGACGTCGAGCCAGCGGGCAGCCCGGCCGCCCGGTCGACGGCGCGGTGAGTCAGCCCGCGCATGCCCTCGGCCGCGATCACCTCGACGGCTGCGTCGCCGATCACAGCTATCCGTTCCACTCCCACGACACTACAGGTGTAGAGTCCTCTACAGACGTAGAGGAGGTCGGACATGGCTTCGCGACGCGCGGTCGTGGTCGGGGGCGGCATCGGCGGACTGGCTGCGGCGATCGGATTGCGCCGCGTCGGGTGGGAGGTCACGGTGCTCGAACGGGCACCAGAACTCACCGCCATCGGCGCGGGAATCTCGCTGTGGCCCAACGCGCAGCGGGCGTTGTCCGAGTTGGGCGTCGAGCCCCGGATCTCAGCTCAGCGCGGCGGCGGGCTGGTCGACTGGCGCGGGCGTCGGCTGGCGCGATGGGATGCCGACCTCTTCGTGCGCAGCCACGGGTTGCCGCTCGGTGCGATCCACCGGGCGAATCTGATCGAAACGCTGCGGTCAGCGTTGCCAGACTCGTGCTTGAAGACCGGGATCGAAGTTACGAGTGTCGAGCAAAACGGCGTGGTGCACCATGATTCCGGCTCGATCGAGGCCGACCTGGTCGTGGCCGCCGACGGGATCAACAGCCCGATCCGGCAGGCGCTTTTCCCGGCCGCGCGCGTGGAGTACAGCGGTGGCGCGGCGTTCCGCGGTATCGCCAAGCTGCCGCTGAAGCCCACGCTGAGCACGACGTGGGCGGCCGGGATCGAAATCGGCGTCCTGCCGTTGCTGGACGACGAGGTGTACTGGTGGGTCTCGGAAGCCCGCCCGGCCGGGATCCGTCACGAAGACATCCGCGCTTACCTGAACTCGAAGTACGGTCGCTGGCACGAACCGATCCCGCAGCTCATTGACGCCACTCCGGAAATCCTGCTGCACGACACGCATCACCTGGCGACCCCGCTGCCCAGTTATGTCCGCGGCCGCATCGCGCTCCTCGGCGACGCGGCGCACGCCATGCCGCCGTTCCTCGGACAAGGCGGTTGCCAGGCGCTGGAGGACGCGGTGGTGCTGGCTTCCCACGCGCAGGAGTCCACAGTGGACGAAGCACTCCGCCGTTACGACGCTGAACGTCGCCCGCGCACGCAGAAGGTCGCGAAGGCGTCAATCCAGGCCGGTGCCAGTGGACCTCTCCTCAGCAACCCGGCAGCGGTGGCGCTTCGGGCGACATTCACCCGGCTGCTGCCAGCCTCGGTCACCACTCGGATCGGTGCCAGCATCAGCCGCTGGCAACCACCGAGGCTTACACCAGCCCCGCTTCAAAAGCCGTGATCGCGGCCTGCACCCGGTTGCGCACGTCCAACCGGGTCAGGATCGTGCTCACGTGCGCCTTCACCGTGCCCTCCACCACGAACATCCGCGCCGCGATGTCCGCATTGGACAGTCCTTCGGCGAGCAGCACCAGCACTTCCCGTTCCCGGTTCGTTAGCACGTTCACCCGCTCGCGCGCGGTCGCGGCCCGGCTGAACCGGCTGCCGGACAAGCGCGTGATCACCCGGTGCGCGACCTTCGGCGACAGGAAAGCCGCGCCGTCGGCCACCGCGTGCACCCCGGCCAGCAGTTCGCGCGGATCGCCCGCCTTGAGCAGGAATCCGCTCGCGCCGAGGCCGAGCGCGCGTTCGATGTACTCGTCCTCGCCGAACGTCGTCAGCATGAGAACGCCGGTGTCCGGCAGCAGTTTGCGGATCTCCTCGGCCGCGGCGAGCCCGTCGAGGCCGGGCATGCGGATGTCGAGCAGCGCGACGTCCGGCCGGTTCGCGCGCGCCAGTTCGATCGCCGACCGTCCGTCCGCGGCCTCGGCCACGACCTCGATTTCCTTGTCCGAGGCCAGAATCGCGGCCACGCCGGCGCGGATCATCGCTTCGTCGTCGGCCAGCAGTACGCGGATCACGGTTCGTCCTCACTGTAAAGGTCTTTGCTCGCCACCAGACCGTCCACAAAGCACAGCCGGTAGACGGCGTGGTTGAAGTTGAGCCAGCTCCGGCCGGCTCCGTAGTACTCGCAGGTGCTTCGATAAGGCTGCGGCGGCACATTGATCGCCGGAAGCGTCGTGCGCTGGCGCGAGGGCAGCATCGGCTCGACCGCCGAATGCGGCATGCCGAGCTGGATCCGCTCGTACGAGTCCGGCGGCAGCTCCGACGACGACCACTGGGCCAGGAACGCCACCCCGGCGCCGCCGATGACCACGCCGAACAGCCCCAGCGGCACCACGATCGCCTGCACCAGGCTCGACCGGACGGCGCGGCGGGCGCGTTCCAGCTCGCGCGCGGCCTGCCCGATTCCGTCGTCCTGCTCCGGCGCGGGCGCGGCGTCGTGCGGCAACCGCGCCGCCACCTCGAATCCGCCGTCCGCCGGTCCCGCGGTCAGGCTCCCGCCGACCAGTCGCACCCGCTCGTGCAGGCCGATCAACCCCCGCTTCCCGGACCGGACGGGCAACGGCCCGGCGGGCGGCGGCGCGTTCCGGACCCGGACGTCGGTCGCCTCGTTCGTGCTGGTCACGTCGATCGAAACGGCCGCACCAGGCGCGTACTTCGCCGCGTTCGTGAGCGCTTCCTGCACGACGCGGTAGACCGCCCGCGCGACCATCGGCGGCGCGTTGTCGAGACTGCCGAGCCGCGCGCCGATCTCGATCCCCGACGCCCGCGCGCGGTCGATCAGTTCCCCCAGATCGCCCTGCACCGGCTCGACCGGCGCGGCGTCCTCGCGCAGCACCCCGATGATCTCGCGCAGCCGTTCCGTCGCCGTCGCCGCGCCCGCCCGGAGCTGTCCGGCGGCTTCGCGTTGCTTGTCGCCGAGTTCGCTGTCGACCTCCAGCGCCGCCGCGCGCACCGCGATCAGACTCAGCTCGTGGCCGAGCGAATCGTGCATGTCGCTGGCGATCCTGGCTCGTTCCCGCAACCGCGCTTCCTGCGCGACGAGCCGGTGCCTGCTCTCCATCTCCTCGGCGCGCCGCCATCCGTCCTGCGCGAGTTCGCGCCGCAGCCGCACGTGCCGGCCGAGCAGACACGGCGCGACCCCGGCGAACGCGAGCGTGCCGAGCACCGCGCCCCACGCGTCGAAGCTCGACGTGGGCAGGAGAGCGAGCGGAATCCCGGCCACCGCGATGGCGAAAAAGCTGATCATCGCCACCCGCGCCCTGGCGAGCCGCAGGCCGGCCAGGTACGAGATCACGACGATCAGGAAGAACTCCCACACCGCGACCCGGCCGCCCCAGCCGAACGCGATGACGATCGCCGTCGCCATCGCCACCACCAGCGCCACCGCCGGGTACACCCGGGCAGTCGCCATCGCCACGGTGACCGACGTCAGGCCGTAGGCGAGCTCCCAGGCGTTCGGGCTGTTCGGCGCGTCGAGCAGGACGAACCCGCACAGCGCGGCCCAGAGCAGCACGTCGAACGCCACGCGCCAGCGGAACCGCGTCGCCTCCTTCATTCCGCTGACGCTACAAGGGCCGCCCGATTCGTCACCACTGCCGAAAGTCAAGGTCGGGATCGTGAGGCATGATGGGTCACCATGGCTGAACGCACCCTGGCCGAGCAGCTCGGCGCTCCGCTGCCGGACGGCATCGAAACCCTGTCTGAGCAGCACAAACAGGATCTGGCGACGGCGTTGCGCGACGCCCGGCACCGGCAGGCGCAGGCGCTCGCCCGCGCGGGTGAGGAGAGCCTGAAGTACGTGCCCGCCCTGCTGCGCGGCGCGGTGCGGAAAGCGGTCGGCCTGTGAACCCGGAAATCCTCAAGCTCGCCCGGGTGCTCGACGTCGACCCGGCCCGGCTCGACTACCTCGCCGACGTCGACCAGGGCGAGGTGCGGCTGCTGCGCGAACAGATGACGACCACGCTGTTCGACGCGAACCTCGTCGTGCTGGAGCGGATGGCGCTGGCGAGCAAACTGCTCCCGGCGGCGGTGACCGCGAAGATCGCGGAGAAGGTGTTCGGCCCGCTGCTGTGCGCGCGGATCGCCGGGCTGGTGGACGTGTCGCGCGGCGTTGACGTCGCGAAGCGGCTGTCGCCGAAGTTCCTCGCCTCGGTCGCGGCGGAACTGGACCCGCGGCGTGCGACGTCGATCATCACGCGGATCCCGGTGCCGACGGTCGTGGCGGTCGCCGAGGAACTGACCCGCCGCGAGGACTGGATCACGCTGGGCCGATTCGTCGGCCACCTGCCGGACGACACAGTCCGCCGCTGCGTCGGTCTGCTGGACGACGCAGGTCTCCTGCAGACCGCGTACGTGCTGGACGACCGGAGCCGGATCGACCACGTCCTCGCCCTGCTCGGCAACGACCGGCTCCCCGGATTGGTCCGGACCGCCGCAGCGGACGAGACGCTGTGGGCACCCGCGCTGGACGTCCTGGCCCACCTAAACGAAACTCGCCGGGCAACGGTACGACCGCTGCTCGACGAGCTTCCGGAAGAACTGCGAACCCGCGCTGAGGCGGCGCTCGCCTAGGCCACGATCAGATAGATCCCGTACCCGATCACCGCGGCGCAGATCGCGAAACACACCACCGCGCCGGTCAGCTGAACCGTGCCGCTGCCGCCGTGCGCCCGTGCCGTCACGCGTTCGGACAGCCCGCGCACGCCGTACGCGAACAGTCCGGTCAGCACGACCACCGCGGCCAAAGCCACCACGAAAACGATGCCGAGGGCACCCCAGTTGATCGCCATGTCGTGCTCCCTCAGGCCGCGACCGGGGCAGCCTCGGCGGCCTCCGGCTCGTTGTTGACAGTGGCCGGCGTGACCGGGTTGCGCCGCGACGCGAGCCAGATGCCCAGCGCGAGCAGCACTCCGACGCCGCCGACGAGGACGGTGCCCCAGCTGCCGCGCGTGGAAACCGCGGCGGCGATGGCCCCGACGATCGCGGCGGCGGGCAGCGTGAGGGCCCAGGCGATCACCATTTTGCCCGCGACGCCCCAGCGGACCTCGGCGAGTTTCCGGCCGAGCCCGGAACCGATGATGCCGCCGGAAGTGACGTGCGTGGTCGACAGCGCGAAGCCGAGGTGCGACGACGCCAGAATGACCGCCGCGGAACTCGTTTCGGCGGCGAACCCTTGCGGCGTCTGGATTTCGGTGAGCTTCTTGCCCATCGTCTGGATGATCCGCCAGCCGCCGAAGTAGGTGCCGAGCGCGATCGCCGCGCCAGAGGAGAGGATCACCCACACCGGCGGGTTGGATCCCGGCGCGAGCGAACCGCCCGCGATCAGGGCGAGCGTGATGACGCCCATCGTCTTCTGCGCGTCGTTGGTGCCGTGGGCGAGCGAAACCAGGCTGGCCGAAAGCACCTGGCCGGTCTTGAAACCCTTGCCGACGACGTCTTGCCGCGACTTGGCCGTGATCCGGTAGACGAGGAACGTGCCGACGATCGCGACCACACCCGCCACCACCGGCGACGCGATCGCCGGGATGAGCACCTTTTCGACGACCTTCGCGAAGTGCACGGCGTCCGCGCCGGACGCGATCCAGGTCGCCCCGATCAGGCCGCCGAACAACGCGTGCGACGAACTCGAGGGCAGGCCGACCAGCCACGTCACGAGATTCCAGACGATGGCCCCGACCAATCCGGCGAAAATCACCACCGGCGTGACCTTGGTGTCGTCGACGATCCCGCCGGAAATGGTTTTCGCGACCTCAATCGAAAGAAAAGCGCCGACGAGATTCAATACCGCCGAGATCGCGACCGCGACCCGGGGCTTCAGCGCGCCGGTCGCGATGGAAGTGGCCATGGCGTTGGCCGTGTCGTGGAACCCGTTGGTGAAGTCGAAGGCCAGCGCCGCGACGATCACCACCAGGACGATGAGAGAAAAGTCCATGCCCGCTCTCCAGTTCGGAGTGTCCTGCGGGAATGACGGTACCGACGCGGGCGGTGTCTCCAGATCCCTCAGCGAGTGGCCAGTAGTTGAACTCTAAATGAACGAGATCTTGCCGCCGTCGCTGGTTTTCCGCTGTTCACCTGCTGGTCCTTTTTCATCGTTGCCCCGATGGTTCGCGACCGCGCGCAGGGCTGAGCGCGAGGGCAGGAACTCTGCCCCCGCGCTCTTCTCACGGCTCTTTACGAAACGGTCTTTAAGGATATTTCCGGCAACGGGTTCTGTCCCAGATGCTGTGCCCCATTGGCCGCGGACTCGCGCACCGCGGCGAATCCGTACCGGCGCATTTCCGTCTCGTATTCCCCGATCGCGTCGGCATGGCCGCTGCTCAACGCGGCGGCGAGGGCGGCACCGTCGCGCATCGCGGTGTTCGCCCCAGCCCCGGCGGCCGGGCTCATCGCGTGGATCGCGTCGCCGACCAGACTGACCCGCGACGGCTCCCACGGCCCGATCGGCACGCTGGTCCGGATCGAGACGAGGAATATCGTTTCCGGGACCCAGCTTTCGACGATCCGGCGCACCTTCGGATGCCAGCCGGAGACCCGGTCGAGCACGAGCTTGTGCATCTCGTCCCCGGACAGCGCGCGGAGTTCGTCGTCGGTCAGCCCGAAGATCTCTTGGCGGGCACCGAAAGCGCAGGTCATGTACGAGTTGTCGGGGCTGAGCCGCACACCGGGCGCGAGCCGCGCGCACGCGTCGGGGATCGGCTCCGGATAGTCGACCGGCGCGACTCCGATCATCGCCTTGCCCGGCCCGGAAATAATGTTGAACACCGAGAACATGGCCGGGTCGAAGAGCCCCCGGTTCGCCTCGGTGAGCGGGATCTTCCCGTACAGCTGGCGCAATCCGGTGTCGACGACTTGCGCGTGCGGAAGATATTGGCGGCGTACCGGCGAATTCACGCCGTCCGCGCCGACGAGAACCGCGCCGCGCGCCTGCGTCCCGTCGGCGAAGTGCGCGACCACGCCGTTCTCGTGCGTTTCGTACCGGACGAACTCTTTGCCGAAGTGGACGTTGCCGAGCCCCTCGAACAGAATCTCCCGGAGGGTGAACCGGTTGACGTTGCGCTGGACGTCGCCGTCGTCCAGCACGAACTCGGTGACCGGCTTCAGCTGGCTGTCGTAAATCGTGGTGACGTTGCGCGGCTGACCCGACGTGGCCCGGAACAGCTCGTGCAGGTGCGGCGGGAGCACATCGCGCAACGCCTGGTCGCCGCGGGAATCGATGTGCAGCCGATAGCCCTGGCGGCGCGCGTCCAGCGCGGAGTCTCGTTCGTAGACCTCGCACGGGATACCGGCTTTGCGCAGCCCTTGTGCGAGACACAGCCCGCCGAGTCCGGCTCCGATCACGAGCACCGTGTTGTCTGCGGCACCATTGCCAGCGCCGGTGCCGTCGGTGGCAGCGTTATTCGCCATCAGCGAAGTCCCTTCCGTACCAAATTCTGGTTCGAGAGGGACGCACTGGGCTGGCCCGCGCGGGGCACTTGGAAACAGAGCGAATGGATCGTCCAGCCTAACCCATACCGGACAATGGTCTTTCGCGCGTCCTGTTCCCTTTCACGTTAGCGCAGCCGCGGACGCCGTCGCCACCCTGATTAACGCAGCCTTGCCCCTTTCCGCCACACCGAGTGGGTCAACGGGACCCCGGGCCGATAAGCGAGATGCGTGGTGGACGGAGCGTCGAGTACGTGCACATCCGCCCGCGCACCCGGCCGCAGATACCCGACGTCCTCGCGGCGAAGCGCCCGCGCACCACCGGCGGTCGCCGACCACACGGCCTCGTCGACAGTCATCCGCATCTGCAGCACCGCTGTCGTCACGCAGAACGCCATCGACGTGGTGTACGAACTGCCCGGATTCGCGTTGCTGGCCAACGCGACCGTCGCGCCAGCGTCGAGCAGCCGCCGCGCCGGAGCGAGCGACTGCCGCGTGGACAAATCGCACGCGGGCAACACCGTCGCGACCGTGTTGGACGACGCGAGCGCCTCGACGTCGGCATCGCTCAGGTACGTGCAGTGGTCGACGCTCGCCGCGTCCAGCTCCACTGCCAGCCGCACGCCCGGACCCTCACCGAGTTGATTGCCGTGCACGCGCAGCCCAAGTCCGCGCTCCGCCGCCGCCTTGAGCACCCGCGCCGACTGCGCCTCGTCGAACGCACCGGTCTCGCAGAACACGTCGGCCCACCGCACATGCGGCGCGACCGCGTCCAGCATCTCGCCGCACACCAAGTCCACATAGGACTCCGCGTCGGCGCCCGGCGGCACGAGGTGGGCCCCGAGGAAGGTCACCTCGTCCGCGACCTCGCCGGCGATCCGCGCCGACCGGGTCTCGTCGGCGACATTGAGGCCGTAGCCGGTCTTCGTCTCCAGGCAGGTGGTGCCCTGCGCAGCCGCTTCCTCGACATGTCGACGGAGATTCGCCGCCAGCTGCTCGTCCGAAGCCGCCCGCGTCGCATCGACGGTGACCGCGATTCCGCCTGCCGCGTAAGCCTGCCCGGCCATCCGCGCCTCGAACTCGGCGGTGCGATCGCCCGCGAACACGAGGTGGGTGTGGCTGTCCACCCACCCGGGCAGCACAGCGCGACCCTCGACATCCACGCGCTCGTCGGCATCCGGGGCCTGCGCGGCCGGACCGGCCCACGCGACGGTCTCGCCGTCGAGCACCAACGCGGCGTCGCGTAGCTTGCCCAGCTCCGGGTCGTTCGTGGTGAGCTCGCCGATTCCGGTGATCAGAACTGCCACAGCGCCTCGATCTCCTTGGCCAGTAAGGTTTCCGGTCGTTCGATCAGCACGTGCGCGCCGTCGCGCACCACTTCCCGCCCGGCCACCACCACGGTACGGACATCCGCGGCCGCAGCGGCGAACAGCACGCCGGACGGTTCGATCCCGGCCGTACGCACGGTGTCCATCGCGACGGTGACCAGGTCGGCTCCAGCGCCAGCCGCGAGAGTGCCGGTCTCCGGCCAACCCGCGGAGATGTGCTCGGTCCCAGCGGCAAGCAGTTCTTCCGCGGTGAACCGGCCGCGTTCCTCGCTGGCGAGCCGGTCGTCCAACTCCAGCGCCCGGGTCTCCTCGAATGCGTCGACCACCGCGTTGCTGTCGCTCCCGATGCCGAGCCGCGCGCCCGCGTCGAGCAGACTCCGAGCTGGCCCGATGCCGTCGCCGAGGTCCCGTTCGGTGGTCGGGCAGAAGCACGCGCCGCTCCGCGATTCGCCCAGCCACTTGATGTCCTGCTCGGTCAGGTGCGTCGCGTGGACTGCGGTGAGCCGCTCGCCGAGCACGCCGTAATCCCAGAGCAACCCGGTCGGCGTCCAGCGGTACGCGGCCTCGCACTGCTCGTTCTCCGCGCGCTGTTCGGACAGGTGGATGTGCAACGGCCGGTCCTTCGGCACCGCACTGTCCACCTGCGGCAGCTCGTACTCCGGCACCGCGCGCACGGAGTGGATCGCCCCGCCTACGCGGAACAGGTCGTCTTCCTTCAGCAGCGCGACGCGTTCCGCCCAGTTCTCGGCGGAACCGTCCGAAAACCGCTGCTGCACCTCGTCCGGCGGCACGCCGATGCCGCCCGCGAGATAACAGGTGTCGAGCAGGGTCATCCGGATCCCGGCGTCCCGCGCGGCCTGTCGCAGCGCGTCGCCCATGGCGTTGGGCGACGCGTACGGTTTGCCGCCCGGACCGTGATGCAGATAGTGGAACTCGGCGACGCTCGCGTACCCCGCCAGCACCATCTCCGCGTAGACGCCGCGAGCGAGCCGGTAGTACGAATCCGGATCGAGCCGGGCGGCGAGCGAGTACATCCGCTCCCGCCACGTCCAGAACGTGCCCCGCTCGTGGTGCGTCCGGCCTCGCAGCGCGCGGTGGAACGCGTGCGAGTGCCCGTTGGCGAACCCGGGCAGGGTCAGTCCATTGAGGACAGTTCCGGACCTTTCCGCGTTGGCGGTCACCGAAACGATCCGGCCGTCGGCGGTCTCGATTCGGACCGCGTCCGCGACGCCCTCGGGCAGCCAGGCCCGTTCGCACCAGTATGTGGTCATCTCGCGAGCCGCTCCAGCACCTCGGCGAGCGCCCTCGCACCGGCCTCGACGTCGTCTGCCTCGGCGAATTCCTCTGGCGCGTGGCTGATCCCGGTCGGATTGCGGACGTACAGCATTCCGGACGGCACGAATCCCGCCAGGATCGCCGCGTCGTGCCCGGCACCGGTGGGCAGCTCGGGCGGAGCGCCCAGCCACTCCCCCAGCGACCGCCGCAGCGACTCGTCGAACACCACGTCGTCGGAGTACGACTCGCGCGTGACCGCGAGCTGACACCCCTCCGCTTCAGCAGCGTCCTGCGCCGCCCGGGTGATCTCCTCGACCAGCTCCGGCGTCGAGGTACCCGGCACCCGCGCGTCCAGCCACAGGTCCACAGTGGACGCAATCACATTCGTCCCGCCCGGCGTGGGCACGAGCCGCCCCACTGTCGCCCGAGCGTCCGACAACTTCTGCGCCAGCCGCCGCACCGCCACCACGGTCTCGGCGGCGGGCAGCATCGGATCCACCCGGTCCGCGAGCAACGTCGCACCCGCGTGGTTTCCCTGGCCAGTGAACGAGAATCGCCAGCGGCCGTGTGCGATCACCGTGTTGCCGACCGCCACCGGCGATCCGAGGTCGATCAGCCCCCTGCCCTGTTCGACGTGCAGTTCCAGGAACTGCCCGATCAGCCCGAGCCGGTCCGGATCCGCACCAATCCGGTCCACATCCAGGCCGGACTTCGCGGCGGCCTCGGCGAACGTGACGCCGGACGGATCCCGCAACGCCCGGGCCCGGTCCGCGTCGATCGTCCCGGTGAGCAGCCGCGAACCGAGACACGGCACGCCGAAGCGCCCGCCCTCCTCCTCGGCGAACACGACCACCGCGCACGGCTTGTTCGGACGGAACCCCTTGGTCTGCAACGCTTCCACTGCCGCCAGCGCACTCACGACGCCGAGCGGCCCGTCAAACGCGCCGCCGCCCGGAACCGAGTCCAGGTGGCTGCCGGTGACGACCGCGTTCGCGCCGGGAGCGCCCCACCACGCCCACAGGTTGCCGTTGCGATCGGTCTCGACGTCAAGGCCCAGCTGCTGCGCCCGTTCGACGAACCACGTGCGCAGGTCGTGCTCCGGCGCGTCGAACGCGTGCCGCGAGTAACCGCCGCGCCGGGCGTCGCGCCCGACGTCGGCGATCTCGCCGAGCAACCCGGATGCGGTCACGCCTGCTCCCGCATCGGCACCCGCACGCCGCGCTCGTCGGCGACCTCGGCCGCACGGTCGTACCCGGCGTCGACGTGCCGGATGACGCCCATGCCCGGGTCGTTCGTGAGCACCCGCTCCAGCTTCTGCGCCGCCAGCGGCGTGCCGTCCGCGACGGACACCTGCCCGGCGTGGATGGACCGGCCCATGCCGACCCCGCCGCCGTGGTGGATGGACACCCAGCTCGCGCCGGACGAGGTGTTGACGAGCGCATTGAGCAGCGGCCAGTCGGCGATCGCGTCGGAACCGTCGGCCATGCCCTCGGTCTCGCGGTACGGCGAGGCGACACTGCCCGAGTCGAGGTGGTCGCGGCCGATCACGACCGGGGCCTTCAGCTCGCCGCTGGCCACCATCTCGTTGAAGCGCAGGCCGGCCAGGTGCCGTTCGCCGTAGCCGAGCCAGCAGATCCGGGCGGGCAGGCCTTGGAACGCGACCCGCTCACCGGCCATCTTGATCCAGCGCGCCAGCGACTCGTTCTCCGGGAACAGCTCGAGCATCGCGCGGTCGGTCGCGGCGATGTCCTCTGGGTCGCCGGACAGCGCGGCCCAGCGGAACGGTCCGTTGCCCTCGCAGAACAGCGGCCGGATGTAGGCGGGCACGAAGCCGGGGAAGTCGAACGCGCGCTCGCAGCCGCCGAGTTTCGCTTCGCCGCGCAGGGAGTTGCCGTAGTCGAATACCTCGGCGCCGCGGTCGAGGAACCCGAGCATCGCGTCGACGTGGTCGGCCATCGACTCGCGCGCCCGGTCGGTGAACTCGTCCGGCTTCTTGGCCGCGTAGTCCTGCCAGTCGTCCACGCTGATGCCCTTGGGCAGGTAGGACAGCGGGTCGTGCGCCGAGGTCTGGTCGGTGACGATGTCCACCTCGACGTCGCGGCGCAACAGCTCCGGCAGCAGTTCGGCGGCGTTGCCGACGACGCCGACGGACAGCGGGCGCCGTTCCTTCTTCGCCGCGGTGACCCGCCGGATCGCGTCGTCCAGGTCGTCGGCCACCTCGTCGAGGTACCGGTGCTCGACCCTGCGGTGCGCGCGCTGGGCGTCGACCTCGATGCACAACGCCACACCGTCGTTCATCGTGACCGCCAGCGGCTGCGCGCCGCCCATGCCGCCGAGCCCGGCGGTGACGGTGAGCGTGCCGCGCAGGGTTCCGCCGAAGCGCTTCTTCGCCACCGCGGCGAACGTTTCGTAGGTTCCCTGCAGAATGCCTTGCGTACCAATGTAAATCCACGAACCGGCGGTCATCTGCCCGTACATGGTGAGGCCCTGCTGCTCGAGCCGGCGGAACTCCGGCCAGGTCGCCCAGTCGCCCACCAGGTTCGAGTTCGCGATCAGCACCCGCGGCGCCCACTCGTGGGTGCGGAACACGCCGACCGGCTTGCCGGACTGGACCAGCAGCGTCTCGTCCTGCTCCAGCGCGGTCAGCTCGCGGGTGATCGCGTCGAAGCTCGCCCAGTTGCGCGCGGCGCGGCCGGTGCCGCCGTAGACGACCAGATCGTCGGGCCGCTCGGCGACCTCGGGGTCGAGATTGTTGTGGAACATCCGCAGCGCGGCCTCGGTCTGCCAGTTCTTCGCGGTGAGCGAGGTGCCCCGGGCGGCGCGGACGGTACGGGCGGTGCTTGTCATGCTCAGGCCTCCAGTTCGGCCGCGGTCAGGACAGCGCCCGACCGCACGAGTTCTTCGGCGGCCGCGATCTCGGGCGCCAGGTGACGGTCGGGGCCAGGACCCTCGACCTTGGTGCGCAGCAGGTCCCGGACGCGTCCGGTGACCGGCGAAGGCTGCAGCGGCGCGCGGAAATCGAGCGCGCGGGCCGCGGTGAGCAGTTCGACGGCGAGCACGGTGGTCAGGCCGTCGACCGCCTTGCGCAGCTTGCGCGCGGCGGACCAGCCCATGGACACGTGGTCCTCCTGCATCGCGCTGCTCGGGATCGAGTCGACGGAGGCGGGCACGGCGAGCCGCTTGAGCTCGCTGACCACGGCGGCCTGCGTGTACTGCGCGATCATGTGCCCGGAGTCGACGCCGGGGTCGTACGCGAGGAACGGCGGCAGCCCGTGCGAGCGGGCCTGGTCGAGCATCCGGTCGGTGCGGCGTTCGGCGATGCTTGCCACGTCCGCCACCGGCACCGCGAGGAAGTCGAGCACGTACGCGACCGGCGCGCCGTGGAAGTTGCCGTTCGACTCCACCCGGCCGTCGGCCAGCACCACCGGATTGTCCACAGCGGACCAGAGTTCCCGCTCCGCGACCAGTTCCGCGTGCGTCAGCGTGTCCCGCGCGGCGCCGTGCACCTGCGGCGCGCATCGCAGCGAGTACGCGTCCTGCACTCGGTTGCAGTCCGGACCGCGGTGGCTTTCCACGATCTTCGATCCCTGCAGCGCCGCGAACATCCGCGCCGCGCTGGTCGCCTGCCCCGGGTGCGGCCGCAACGCCTGCAGATCAGCGGCGAACGCGCGGTCGGTGCCCAGCAGCGCCTCGACGCTCATCGCCGCGGTGAGGTCCGCGACGTCCAACAGCCGGTGCAGATCGGCGGCGGCGAGCAGCAGCATGCCGAGCATGCCGTCGGTGCCGTTGGTGAGCGCGAGGCCCTCCTTCTCGGCCAGCACGACCGGCGTGATCCCGGCCGCCCGCAACGCGTCCGCGGCGGGCTTGCGCTCGCCCGCGTGGAACACCTCGCCCTCGCCCATCAGCGCCAGCGCGACCGCCGCCAGCGGCGCGAGGTCGCCGGAGCAGCCGAGCGAGCCGTACTCGTGCACGACCGGCGTGATGTCCGCGTTGAGCAGCGCCGCAAGCGTTTGCGCCGTCTGCGGCCGCACGCCGGTGTAGCCGCTGGCCAGCGTGCGCAGGCGCAGCAGCATCAAGGCGCGCACCACCTCCGGCTCCACCGCCGGCCCGGCGCCCGCGGCGTGCGAGCGGATCAGGCTGCGCTGCAGCGCCGTGCGGCTCTCGACGGGAATGTGGCGCGTGGCGAGCGCGCCGAACCCGGTCGAGACCCCGTAGGTCGGCGACGTGGCGTCGGCGAGGTCTTCGATGTGCTGGCGAGTGGCGGCGAGGTTCTTCTCGACCGCCTCGGCGAGCCCGACGTGCGCGTGCCCGCGGACGACGTCGACGACCTGCGCCGCGGTCATCGGCTTCGAGCTCAGGAGGACTGGTTCCGGCATGCCGCCATTGCACCTCCCGGCGGGCTCCGGCGACAGTGCGGAGTTGGCGGTAGTGTCTGGGATTCAAGACAACACGTGGCGAGAGCCTCGGCTACCGGAGCGAAGGGACCCCTCATACTCCGTCTGGGCGGTGCGAGGGGTCCCCTCGCACCTTTTCTTAAGGAGGAGACCGTGAGCAGTTCCGACGTGCCAGCCCTGCGCAACGGCCTCTCCGTCCTGCGCCTGCTGGCCGGCCACGCGGGCCCAGTCTCAGCCGCCGCCATCGCCCGAGACCTCGACCTGCCCCGGTCGACGACATACCACCTGCTCAACGAACTGACCGCAGCCGGTTTCGTCACCCACCTGCCCGCCGAACGCCGCTACGGCCTCGGCATCGCCGCCTTCGAACTAGGCTCGGCCTACCTGCGCCACGACCCGCTGGAGCGGCTTGCCGGACCGCTGCTGCGCAAACTGGTCGACCGCATCGGCCACACCGCACACCTCGGCGTCCTGCACGGCAACGAATCGCTATACCTGATCAAGGAACGCCCCGCCCGCCCGGAAACGCTGGTCACCGACGTCGGCGTACGCCTGCCCGCACACCTGACCGCCTCCGGCCGCGCGATGCTGCAACACCTGCCCGCCGCCCACGTCCGTGCCCTGTTCCCGGCCGCCGCGTCATTCGTCCTGCGCACTCCGCGCGGGCCCAATTCGCTGGCCGCGCTACGCCGAACCTTGGCCACCGAACGCCGTCTGGGCTGGTCAGTGGAAGACGGTCACGTGACGGCTGGCTTCGCGTCTGTCGCCGCGCCGGTGTTCGACCACGGTTCCCGCCCGATGGCTGCGATCAGCGTGACGCTGCGCCATCTTTGCCCAGAGGACCGTCCGTGCGAAGAAACCTTCCCCGACCTAGCCGAAGCCGTCGCCGCGACAGCCGCCACGCTCACTACGCACATCGGCGGCAACCGGCCGGAGTGAGATCCCCTTCAAGCCAAACACGCAAGCAAGCAGCGCGGAGCTGGGCACGAAATCCGCGCACGCCGTGAAGAACTCAACCTGACCATTGAGCAAGCCGCCGCCGCGGGAGTGGGCGGCGAATCTTGGCGACGTTACGAGCAAGGCAACCGATGGCCGCTGTGCTCGGAGAAGCCTGCGCTCGAACGTTCGCGCTGGGCTGCGACTACACAATCGACGGCATCAAGGAAGACCTCAGGTCTCTGGCGAACATGCCGAGAGGAACGTGACCAGCTGCCCGGCGGACGACCTCGCCCTGCACTTGATTTTCGAGCAGGGTGCGATCAGTTGGGAGATCGACGAGGCAATCGACTTCGAGGACGGCGAAGACGACGAGAACATCTACGCTCTGCACTCCGAGGAGATCTTCCCGCCAGACGGCCGCAAATGGCATTTCGATACCCGCCGCGACAGCACTGCGGAGCAAAAACGACTGTCGGCACCTGATCCCGTGAATCAGGTGCCGACAGTCGAGTGGAGGTGCCGGGAATTGAACCCGGGTCCTCTAGCGCCTCCTCAAGGCTTCTCCGTGCGCAGTCCGCTATGTCTCTGCTTGGCTCCTTCAGTCACGCGAACAAGCTGAAGTGACGAGCCCAGCCACTGTTTGCTTCCCTACCAGGCCCCGTGGCCGGGACTGGCGGTAAGCCTCCTAGCTGATGCCGGCGACCGGGTCGGAGGCGACCCCGGGCCGACAGACTTGCTCTACTGCGATCAGGCAGCGAGAGCGAAGTCGCGCTGGCTATTGGCCTTGGCGCTTATTAGGTTGCGATGACGCTTGCGGTGGTCTCTCGCCTGCACCGGCACGCTTCCCTTGATTCAACGTCCAGAGTCGAAACCGTTCACCCCCTTGTAGGTGCTTGTAACCTCACCATCATAACCCGCGCGGCAACCCGATAATTCCGGCATGGGGTAGGGCTGTCCCCACCCCGAAGATGCCCGCTCGCCCCCTGGTTGCCCGGCACGCGCCCGGCCATGCTGAGCAGGTCAGTTTCCGCAGTGAGGGAGCCCCGCCATGGTCACCGTGCCCGCCGGTCGCAGTTTTGGGCGCCGCACTCCGCCGTTGGGCGGGGCGCTGGCTTATCTGCTGCTCAACCTGCCCATCGGCATCCTCTCGTTCACGCTGATCGTGACGCTCGCCTCCGCCGGCTTCGGGACGCTCGTCGTGTGGCTCGGCGTACCGCTGCTCGCGCTGCTCATCCTGTTCACGCGGACCGCGGGCCGGGTCGAGCGGGGGCGCGTGTTCGCTCTGCTGGACGTGTATGTCGACGACCCCTATCTGCCGCTGCCGCCGACGGGGCAGAAGCAGCGCTGGCTGACCCGGCTGAAGGACCCGGCGACCTGGCGCGACCTGTCCTACCTGTTCCTGCTCTTCCCGCTCGGCCTGGTGGAGTTCGTGCTGGTCGTGACAGTGTGGGCGGTCAGCTTGGGCCTGGTCACGCTGCCGATCTACTACCGCTTCCTTCCGGACGGCGTCTACGCCTTCCCGAGCTACGATGTGCCTTGGTTCGTCGTCGACTCGACGGTGACCGCGCTGCCGTGGGCGGCGCTGGGGGTGCTGTTCGCCGCGATCGCCGTGGCCCTGACTAAGGGGCTGGCGGCGCTGCACGCGGCGTTCGCGACCGGGCTGCTGCGGCCCACGGTCGCCCAGCGGCGTCGCATGGAGCGCTCGTGGAACGAGATCGACGGGATCACGGTGGCCGGATGACTTCGCAAGACCCGCCTCCGGAGCACCCCCGTCCGCATCCGGCCCGCACGATCGCGTACATGATCCCGTCGTTCTTCCTGCGGCTGCTGCAGTTCATCCTCATCGTGGTCGGCGGCACGGTCGGCACGGGAACGCTGATCATCTGGATCGGCTTCCCGATCCTGCTGGCCGTCACCGGGTTCATCCGCTGGTCAGGCGACCTCGAACGCCGCTGGGCCCGCCGGATGCTCGGCACCCCGCTGACACCGGTCGAGCGGCTTTCGCTGGAGGGGCAGTCGCTGACCCGCCGCTGGCTGACCCGGCTGTCCGACCCGACGACCTGGCGCGACCTGGCGTACCTGATGGTCGCGTTCCCGATGTCGATCGTCGAATTGCCGATCGCGATCGCGTCGATCGTGCTGCTGCCGATGGCGATCTGGGTGACGCCGTGGCTGGGCTGGCTGCACGGCAACCTGGCACTGTCGATGCTGGGCCCGAACCGCACGAAGAAGCTCGAAAAGAAGGCTGAGCACCTGCAGGCGTCGCGGGCTCGTGGCGTGGACGCCGCGGAGGCCGAGCGCCGCCGGATCGAGCGGGACCTGCACGACGGCGCGCAGCAGCGGCTCGTGGCCGTCGCGATGAGCCTCGGCCGGGCGAAGTCGAAGTTCGACAACGACCCGAACGCGGTGCGCGACCTGATCGACGAGGCCCATTCGGACGCCAAGCTCGCCGTTTCCGAGCTGCGCGACCTCGCCCGCGGCATCTACCCCGCCGTGCTCGGCGACCGCGGTCTCGACGCGGCTCTGTCCGCACAGGCCGCGAAGTCGCCGATCCCGGTGGACGTGCACGTCAACGTCGAGCCCCGGCCGCCGGCCGCGGTCGAGACCACGGCGTACTTCATCGTCGGCGAGACCCTCACCAACATCGCCAAGCACTCCGGCGCGACCGAGGCGACGGTGAAGGTGTGGCGTTCGGACACGCACGTCATCACCGAAATCACCGACAACGGCCACGGCGGCGCCGAGGTTCGCCCTGGCGGCGGCCTCGCCGGGCTGGCCGACCGAGCGGCGACCATCGACGGCGTGATCACCGTCGTGAGCCCGGTCGGCGGGCCGACGGTCATCAGAGCGGACCTGCCGTGTCAATGGTGACCCGGCCGTGAGTGAATAGCCTCCGGGAGCTTTTCACTCACGGACCTGGGGGCTTTGATGCGAGTAGTGATCGCCGAAGACGCCGTGTTGCTTCGGGCGGGGGTCACCCGGTTGCTCGCCGACGAGGGCATCGAGACGGTCGCCGCGGTCGACAACGGCGACGATCTGCTCGGCGCGATCACCGAACACCGTCCTGACCTGGCGATTGTCGACGTCCGGATGCCGCCGACGTTCACCGACGAGGGGTTGCGCGCGGCGCTGGCGGCTCGCAAGGAGATCGCTGGCCTGCCGGTGCTCGTGCTGTCCCAGTACGTCGAGGAAAGCTACGCGGTCGAGCTGCTGTCCGGCGGGGCCGGCGGCGTCGGCTACCTGCTGAAAGAGCGCGTCGCCGACGTGGACGAGTTCCTGGACGCGGTCCGTCGCGTCGCGGACGGCGGCACCGCCATCGACCCCGACGTCATCGCCCAGCTGATGGCCCGCGGCCGCCGCAACCCGCTCGATTCGCTCACCGCGCGTGAATCCGAGGTACTCGGATTGATGGCGCAGGGACTGTCCAACAACGCCATCGCGAACTCGCTGGTCGTGTCGCACGGAGCGGTCGAAAAGCACATCGGCAACATCTTCTCGAAGCTCGGCCTCGAGGCCAGCTCCGAAGAACACCGCCGGGTACGCGCGGTGCTGACCTACCTTGGCCGTTAAAGCCTGGCCGTTAAAACCCCTCACTCGAACTGACGGCAGCCCGGGCGGGCCTTCCTCGCCTACCATGGACTGATGCCGCCCGAGCCGAGCGAGGAGAACCCGATGTCCGACCGCAGCGTCCGCTTCTTCGGCGGCCCGCTCGACGGCCGGGTGCAGGAACTCGCCGACGAGGAACCGGTTCCGGGCACCGTCGTGCGCCACATCCACCTGCACGGCGGCCCGAAAATCGAGACGCGGTACGAACTCGGCCTCACCGAGGACGGCTGGGCGTACCGGGTACAGGCGCACGAATCCGAGCCGGAACCGGACACCCTCCCTTAGCGAGGTAGGGCAAACCCCACCACGCACCCCCTGCTGGCCTGAACCCTTTTTCGGTGGTCTGCACGGCTGTTTCCGCGCCCGGAAACCGACAGGCTCTTCAGCATGACGACGAGCCAGCTGCCGACCCGCGCCCCACGGGCGTCCCGGGACAAGTTTCTCGACGTGGTGCGCGCCGGAGCGATTCTCGCGGTGGTCGCGCAGCACTGGACGATGCCGGTGCTTTCCTTCTCCGGCAACACTCTTTCCACCGGCAACGCCCTCGCGACGCCGGGCTGGTGGATCATCACCTGGGCTTCGCAGGTCATGCCGCTGGTCTTTTTCGCGGGCGGCGCGGCGAACCTGATCTCCTTGCGCCGCGCGGAATCCACCCGCGCCTGGTTCGCCGGACGCGTACGCCGGCTGCTCGTTCCGGTGCTGCCGCTGATGGCGGTGTGGCTCGTCGTGCCGGATCTGTTGCACGGCCTGGGAGTTCCGCCGCAGCCAGTGCAGGTGGCCAGCGCGATCGCCGCGCAACTGCTGTGGTTCCTCTCGGTCTATTTGCTGACCGTGCTGCTCACACCGTTGATGGTCGCCGCCCACCGGCGCTGGGGTCTCGCGGTGCCGGCGGTGCTGGCCGGACTGGGCGTTCTCGTTGACGTGGCACGGTTTTCCGACCTCGGCCTGATCGGGTACGCCAACGCCGTCATCGTCTGGGTCGCCGTGCACCAACTCGGTTTCCACTACGTCGAAGGCCGCCTCGGCTCGCTCAGCCGCCGCGCCGCGCTCGCCGTGTCCGCCGCCGGTTTCGGAGTGACCGCGCTGCTGGTCGCGTTCGGTCCGTACCCGGCGAGCATGATCGGCATGCCGGGCGCGCCGGTGTCCAACATGAGCCCGCCGACCGTTCTGCTGCTGTTCCTGGCGCTCGGCCAGATCGGCTTCCTGCTGGCTTTCCGCGAGAAGCTCGTCTCGCTCCCCCGCGTCACCGCCGCGCTCGGCTGGCTCAGCCCGCGGTTCATGTCGGTCTACCTGTGGCACATGCCGGCGCTGGTCGTGGTTTCCGGCGTGACCGTGTTCGCCCTCGGCTACTCGACGCCGACCCCGGGTACGTCGATGTGGTTCCTCATGGCGCCCGCCTGGTTCGCGGTGTGCGGCGCGGTGCTGCTGGGTCTGCTGCGGCTGTTCGAGCGCTTCGAGATGCAGCCGGACGGCCTGGTCGTGACCGCACGGACGCCGCAACTGGTGCTGGCGGGCCTGCTCGCCTCCGGCGGTCTTCTCGGTCTGGCCGCGCACGGATTCGCACCGCTGCGCGACGGCGTGCTGAACGGTCCGCTGCCGTGGGTGGCGCTGGTCGCGGCGGGGTTCACGCTGGCCGGACGTCAGGTGTCGCTGCCGCGCGGCCGGGCCCTCGTGGCGGTCAAACGCTGAGCAGCTTCGCGGGGGTGTCGTGCAGCACCGCTCGCAGGAACGGCTCGCCAAGGCGATCGTCGGCTGCCCAGCCGGCGATCGCCCGCAGCTGTGTGGCGTACGAGTACGGGATGTTCGGGAAATCGGTGCCGAGCACGACACGGTCGGCGACCTCCGCCAACCGGACCGTCCAGTCCGGCGGCAGCGGCGACATCGCCTCCGCGAACGGCACGCCGACCATGGTGGTGTCCAGGTGCACCCGGGGGTAACGGGCCATCAGCTCGAACGCGGTGGTGAATTGGGGCATCGCCGCGTGCGCGAGGACAGCGGTGAGCCGCGGATGCCGTCGCAGGACTTCCTCGAACACCTCGAGCCCGGTGAAATCGCCGCGCAACGGCCCGTGTCCACAGTGGATAACCACTGGCGCGCCCGCCTCAGACAGCGAGCCCCACACGCCATCGAGCAGCTCGTCACGCGGGTCGTACGCGCCGACCTGAACGTGCGCCTTGAAGCACTTGGCTCCTGCGCGCAGCGCACTATCCACATAGGACGGCGCGCCCGGCTCCGGGTAGAACGTGCCAGTGGGCACCGCTTCCGGAACCTGCTCGGCGAACTCCAAAACCCAGGACGTGAGCCACTCCGCCATGCCCGGCTTGTGCGGGTACACCAGCGGCGCGAAGGCCTTCACGCCAAGCGCGCGCAGCGTTTCGATCCGCTCCGCCTCGGACGTGCGGTAATGGATCGGCCAGGGCGTGCCGTAGTGCTGCTCGGCGCGGTCGAAATACGCCCACACCTTGTCCAGCACTGGCTTCGGCAGGAAGTGGACGTGCAGGTCGACGATCCCGTCGAGGCCGAGCCCGGCGATCCAGCCCGGGACGTCCGCGTCGGCGGCCGGACCCGCGCTCACTCCGTGAACCGGCCCTTCAACGCCCGCCCCATCGCGCGGCTGATGTCCTTCTGCGCGTCGCGTTTGGCGAGCGACTGGCGCTTGTCGTAGGCCTTCTTGCCCTTGGCCAGCGCGATCTCGACCTTGACCTTGCCGTCCTTGAAGTACATCGACAGCGGCACCAGCGACAGACCGCTTTCCTTGGTCTTGCCGATGAGCCGTTCGATCTCGCGCCGGTGCAGCAGCAGCTTCCGCGTGCGCCGCGGCATGTGGTTGGTCCAGGTGCCCTGGGTGTACTCGGGGATGTGGACGTTGCGCAGCCACACCTCTCCGTCGTCCACCGTCGCGAACGCGTCCACCAGCGACGCTTTGCCGGCCCGCAGGCTTTTGACCTCTGTGCCCACCAGCACCATCCCGGCCTCGTAGGTGTCCAGGATGGAGTAGTCGTGCCGAGCCTTGCGGTTCGACGCGATGACCTTCTGTCCACGTTCCTTGGGCATACCGGCCAGTTTACGTGGCACCGAGCCGATCAAGCACGCCGGTTTACGGCCGGTCACCCGGCGAAGTCAGTGCTGCTGGAGACGCACGAACCGCCCGGCGAAAACGTTCGCCGGGCGGTTCGAGGGCAAAGGAATGCGGCTAGTGGCGCACGTACAGCCGCAGCGTGACGTAGCCGGTGATCGCCGAGATCACGATCGACACCGCCAGCAGGATCGGCGCGACCGGGAACAGCACCTCGAGCGTGGTGATCTGCGGGAACACTTCGCCGGTGAAGACCGTGTCGAGGAAGGACAGCTTCGTCAGAAGCAGGAACACCACCCCGAGCACGGCGCCGACCGTGCCGGCGACCACCGCCTCCAAGAGGAACGGCAGCTGGGTATACCACCGCGTCGCGCCCACCAGGCGCATGATGCCGACTTCCGTCCGCCTCGTGAACGCCGAAACCTGAATGGTGTTCGCGATCAGCAGCAGGGCGGCGACGGCCATGATGAGCGCCATCACGAACGCGATGTTCCGGACTCCGTTGAAGACGTTGAACACGCGGTCGAGGAACTTCTTCTGGTCGTCGACCTTCTTGACGCCGGGCTGGCCGGTGTACTGCTTGATGATCGCGTCGGACCGGTCCGGGTCCTTCAGCTTCACCTGCAGCGACGCGGGCAGCGCCTCGGGGCCGGTCAGCTCGAGCAGTTCGGGCTGGCTCGCGAAGATCTTCTTGAACCGGTCGTAGGCCTGGTCGCGGTTCTCGTAGACGACCGACTCCACACCGGGGTTGTTCTGCAGCGACTGGCGGAGCCCGTTGCAGAGCGCCTGCGTGCAGTTCTTGTCGTTCGCGCTCACGTCGTCGACCAGCGAGACCGAAACTTCGACTTCGGCGAGGAAGTTCGCCTTCATCTTGTCGATCGTGCGCACGGCGAGCAGACCGCCGCCGAGCATGGCGAGCGAGACCGCGGTGGTGAGGATCATCGCGATGGTCATCGTGACGTTCCGGCGCAAACCGGTGACGACCTCGCTGAAGACGAAACTGGCACGCATCGCTCTGGTAATTCCTTGGGTCGGGGCGGAAAAGGGCGGGGTGCGTCAGCGGCCGATGCCGTAGACGCCGCGGGCGTCGTCGCGGATCACGCGACCGAGCTGCAGCTCGACGACCCGCCGCCGCATCGAGTCCACGATGGAATGGTCGTGCGTGGCCATCAGCACGGTGGTGCCGGTGCGGTTGATCCGCTCCAGCAGCAGCATGATGTCCTGGCTGGTGTCCGGGTCGAGGTTCCCGGTGGGCTCGTCGGCGAGAAGCACGAGCGGGCGGTTCACGAACGCGCGGGCGATCGCGACGCGCTGCTGCTCGCCGCCGGAGAGCTCGTTGGGCAGCCGGTCGGCTTTGCCGTCGAGGCCGACGAGTTCGAGCACCTCGGGCACGACCTTGCGGATCGTGGGCCGCGGTTTCCCGATGACCTCGAGCGCGAACGCCACGTTTTCCGCGACGGTTTTGTTGGCCAGCAGCCGGAAGTCCTGGAACACGCAGCCGATGGTCTGGCGCAGGCGGGGGACCCTGCGCCGGGCGAGCTTGGCGACGTCGAAGTTCGACACCATGACCCGTCCCTTGGAGGGCACCTCTTCCCGCAGCAGCAGCCGCAGGAACGTCGACTTCCCGGAACCGGACGGGCCGATGAGGAAGACGAACTCACCCTTGTCGATCTCGACCGACACCCGTTCGAGGGCGGGACGGGTCGAGGTCTTGTAGACCTTGGAAACCTCTTCGAGCCGGATCACGGTTCGGCATCCTACCCATGGGCCCCGTTAAGCCCGGGTTGCCGGTGCCTTGGGTGACCCGCGCCTCGTCCCGGCGCGGGTCGCCGCCGCCTCGCGGATCAGACCGCGTTCGTCTGCTTGCGCCAGCGGATTCCGGCCTCCAGGAAGCCGTCGATGTCGCCGTCGAGGACCGCGGTGGGGTTGCCGACCTCGAATTCCGTACGGAGGTCCTTGACCATCTGGTACGGGTGCAGCACGTAGGAGCGCATCTGGTTGCCCCAGCTGGAGCCGCCGTCCTTGAGCGCGTCCATTTCGGCCCGTTCCTCCTCCTTTTTGCGCTGCAGGAGGCGCGCCTGGAGGACCTTCATCGCGGCCGCCTTGTTCTGCAGCTGCGATTTCTCGTTCTGGCAGGAGACGACGATGCCGGTCGGGATGTGGGTCAGGCGGACCGCGGAGTCGGTGGTGTTGACGCTCTGCCCGCCGGGGCCGGACGAGCGGTACACGTCGACGCGGATGTCCTTTTCCGGGATGTCGACGTGGTCGACTTCCTCGACCTCGGGCAGGACCTCGACGTGCGCGAAGGACGTCTGCCGCCGGCTCTGGTTGTCGAACGGCGAGATCCGCACGAGGCGGTGGGTGCCCTGCTCGACCGAGAGGGTGCCGTAGACGTACGGGGCGGTCACCTTGAAGGTGGCGGACTTGATGCCCGCTTCTTCGGCGTAGGAGATGTCGAAGACGTCCGTCGGGTAGCCGTGCCGCTCGGCCCAGCGCAGGTACATGCGCAGGAGCATCTCGGCGAAGTCGGCCGCGTCGACGCCGCCCGCTTCGGAGCGGATGTTGACGACGGCGTTGCGGTCGTCGTATTCGCCCGACAGCAGGGTGCGGACTTCGAGCGCGTCGATGTCTTTGCCGAGGTCGGCGAGGTCGCCCTCGGCCTCGGTCATGCTGCCGCTGTCGCCCTCGTCGGCGGCGAGCTCGTAGAGGACGCCGAGGTCGTCGAGGCGCTGGCGCAGTTCGGAGACGCGGCGCAGCTCGGCCTGCCGGTGGGACAGCTGGCTGGTGACCTTCTGGGCTTCTTCGACGTTGTCCCAGAGGGTGGGGCTGGACGCCTGCTCCTCGAGCTCGGCGACCTGCGCCCGCAGCGCGTCGAGGTCCATCACCGACTCGATCTGGGTCAGCTTGCCGGTCAGGTCCTTCAGCGCCGCATCGAACTCATCACTCACGCCGGACAACGTTACGGCAAAACCCACGACCGGTCGCGAACCGGTCGTGGGGCCGTGGCGGAGCTCAGGCCTGCGGGATCGAGTCGAGCAGCTTCAGGGCGGCCTTGGCCTGCGCCTGGGCGAACTCGGCGACTGCCTTGGCGTAGGGGCCGTCGGCGGTCTTGGTGGCGTTCTTGGCCTCTTCGAGCTGCGCCTGGTAGGTGGTGCGGGCGCTGTCGAGCAGGGCGCCGCGCTGTTTGGCCGTCAGGGAGCCGGCGTGCACGAGCCGCAGGATGAGCGGGCTGCGCAGGTGGTCGGGTCCGGCCTCGGACGTGAGCCACGTCTTGAAGGCCTTCTTGCCTGCCGCGGTGAGCACGTACTGCTGGCTCGAACGGGGTCCTTGCTTGCCGAGCCGGACGAGACCCTCTTTCGAGAGCGCCGGGAGCTCGCGGTAGACCTGGCTGCGGGTGACGCTGAAGAAGGCGCCGAAGCGCTCGTCGGCGCCCGAGACGAGCTGGCCGCCTGTGGCGGGGCCGTCATGGAGCAGACCGAGCAGAGCGGCGGCGGTTGCATTCAATTCGGACACCCCTCTACGGTCCCACTTATCCGCCGCTGTGTCCACAGTGGTCACCAATCAGTCCATTGTGGCCAGCGGCAACCCCTCTAACAGCCCAGTCCGCAGGTATGTCCACAATAGACTCTGCCACGCTCCGCAACCACCGCCGAAACGATCACCGCGCCGCAACCACCACCCGAGCGACGGCCAAATGGCGCACAAAAAAAGCCGAGGCCCGTGCATCCGCACGAGCCCCGGCTTCGTATCCAAGTAGCGGGGACAGGATTTGAACCTGCGACCTCTGGGTTATGAGCCCAGCGAGCTACCGAGCTGCTCCACCCCGCGTCGTTGTGAAAACAACACTACACCCCCGAAAAACCCCGCCCACACCACCCCCAAAAACACCACCTGACCAGCAAAAACACCACCCAGGCCGCCGGCAGCTGGCCAGCCCGCCCCGGCCAGCTCCCACGAATCCCACCGCCCCGCCAAACAACCCCCACGCTTTCCGCACCTCCACCCCCGGCATGCGCCACCAATTACGGAATATTCCAACGCCCCCAACGATTTCCGACCCTCTACAAGAGAACAAACAAGAGGTCTAAACCTGTCAAAACCGCCCGATCCCCCACCAACCCAAGAAAACCACCACGCCGACGCCCCCGCCGCCGCGACGCGGCAGGCTGGCTTCCTGCCTTCCGGCCTAACCGAGCCTTCTGCTCCTTGCCAGGCACCGGATTGACACCTCGGTTTTTGCTCTCCGGGCGAGTTCAGATCCGTTGGGCCGCCGAGAATTGGCCCCTCACATACAACCGGAGCCAACGCCAGCAACCCCAACCCAACTTCACGACGGACGAGAGACAAACCCGTCGCACCCCACCAAACACCAACGGGCCCGAAGACCAAGGGCAAGCCCCGCACCCACCTCACCCCACCAGCCAAGCTCGCTCCGCGAGCAAAGGCATCTCACCAGACCGGCCAAGCTCGCTCCGCGAGCAAAGGCCAAAGACGAAGGTGAGGTTCCATCCCCAAGTAGCCCGGCGGGGGTCCAGGGGGCTCGCCCCCTGGCGGGGGTCTGGGGGTTCGACCCCCAGAGGACACAACGAAAGAGGCCTGTCTTCGCGCTTTTTGCGAAGACAGGCCTCTCACCTCTGTAGCGGGGACAGGATTTGAACCTGCGACCTCTGGGTTATGAGCCCAGCGAGCTACCGAGC